>CAYOUP010000048.1:0-13051 GCA_964407125.1 uncultured Hyphomicrobiaceae bacterium
AACGACATTCCGCTTGCTCGCCCATTTGAGGTCACGTCCACGCTTGATGTCTCATTCGATGGCGGACGTGGCGGGCGGCTCCGCGATCCGGGCGCCGTCAATGTCGGCAACCCGCATGTTGTCTTTTTCGTCGAGGATGCCGACGCCTATGATCTCGCCGAAATCGGGCCGCGTATCGAGCATGATCCGCTGTTTCCGGAAGCGGTCAACACCTCGCTGGCGCAAATCCTGTCGCGCAACGCGATCCGCCTCCGCGTCTGGGAGCGCGGGGCCGGTGCGACGAAGGCTTGCGGGACAGCCGCTTGTGCGGCGGCGGTGGCCGCCATCCGTAAAGGGCTGACCGATCGCAAGGTGACGGTTTCCTTGCCGGGCGGCGACCTTGATATTGAATGGCGCGCCGAAGATGGTCATATCCTGATGACCGGCCCCTGGACGCTCGATTATGAGGGCATCTACGAATTGGCCGACGCCGAATCCGTAACAGCCTGATCGCCGACAGTTGATGAGCGCGACCCGTATCATAAATTTTGGCTGCCGCCTCAACGCCTATGAAGGTGAGGCTATGGCGGAGCATGCCGAAAATGCGGGGCTCGACAATACCATTGTCATCAATAGCTGTGCGGTGACCGGCGAAGCGGTCCGGCAGGCGCGTCAGGCAATCCGCAAGGCACGTCGTGAAAACCCGGATGCCCGCATCGTCGTGACAGGATGCGCGGCCCAGACCGATCCGGCGGCATTTTCTGAGATGGACGAAGTCGATCACGTGATCGGCAATGACGAAAAAATGCGCCCTTCGACCTTTGCGGCGCTTGCCGCCGGCGAGAGTGAGCGCGTCATCGTCAACGATATCATGTCGGTTCGTGAAACCGCGCATCATCTGGTGAAGGGGTTCGGTACACGCGCCCGCGCCTATGTCCAGATCCAGAATGGCTGCGATCACCGCTGCACCTTCTGCATCATTCCCTATGGCCGTGGCAATTCGCGTTCGGTTCCGGCCGGCGAGGTTGTCGATCAGGTCCGCACGCTGGCCGAGCGCGGCTATCGCGAGGTCGTGCTCACGGGCGTCGACATAACCTCCTATGGTCCCGATCTTCCTGGCGGGATGACACTCGGCAAGCTGGTTCGCAAAATCCTGAAGCTCGTTCCGGAGTTGCCGCGCCTGCGGCTGTCATCCATCGACACGATCGAGGCTGACGACGCGCTCATGCGCGCAATCGCGGAGGAAGAGCGGCTGATGCCTCATCTGCATCTTTCGCTGCAGTCCGGCGATGACATGATCCTGAAGCGGATGAAGCGGCGGCATTTGCGTGCGCATTCGGTTGGTTTCTGTACCGAAGCGCGCCGCCTGCGTCCCGACATTGTATTTGGCGCCGACATTATCGCAGGCTTTCCGACCGAAACGGAGGAGATGTTCGAAAATTCCGTCCGGCTGGTTGAGGATTGCGGTCTCACATTCCTTCATGTTTTCCCGTTCTCGCCGCGCCCTGGCACGCCTGCGGCGCGAATGCCGCAAATCGACCGCCGCATCGTCAAGAACCGTTCAGAACGGTTGCGCCATGTTGGCAGTACTGCTCTCAATCGCTATCTTGCGTCCTGCACCGGGCGGCGGATAGAAGTCTTGACGGAGAAGAACAACACTGGCCGCACGCCGCACTTCGCTGAAATTGATCTGGATCAGCCCGTCACATCGGGCAGGTTGGTGAGCGCGTCGGTCACAGGATATGATTCAGGCCGCCTCAGGGGAACGATGACGCTGTGAGTGATACTGAGCCGAAGAAAACAAGCGTGCTCGGTCGTTGGTTCGCGAGAGAGGATACGGCGGCTGTCGATGCGGATCAGTTGAGCGTAAGCGAGACCGCAGTTCAGGATCAATCCCCCGTTGATCCGTATATGGATAAAGCTGCCCAACCTGCCGGGACGGCATCAGCCGAACAGCCGAAAAACTGGTTCCAAAGATTGCGAAGCGGGCTCGCGAGAACGTCGACCCAGCTTACTCAGGGCATCAGCGGCGTCTTCAACAAACGCAAGCTCGACGCATCGACTCTTGAAGAACTTGAAGACCTGCTGATCCAGGCCGATCTTGGTGTCGATACGGCTATGCGCATCACGGATCGGCTGTCCAGCGAGCGATACAACAAGGAAATCTCCGAAGAGGAGATTCGCCAGGTTCTCGCCGAAGAAGTCGAGGCAGTGCTGAAGCCGGTTGCCGAGCCGCTGTCGATAGATGCTGCCCGTAAGCCGCATGTCATCCTTGTCGTTGGTGTGAACGGAACTGGCAAGACGACGACCATCGGCAAGCTCGCCCGCAATTTCACAGCTGAAGGCAAGCGCGTCACACTCGCGGCGGGGGATACGTTCCGTGCCGCCGCGATCGAGCAGCTCAAGATCTGGGGTGAACGGACAAATTCACCTGTTATCGCTTGTGAGACTGGCGCAGATGCCGCCGGGCTCGTTTACGATGCGTTGACGAGCGCCCGCGAAGACAAGCGCGATATCCTCATTATCGACACTGCCGGCCGTCTCCAGAACAAAGCAAACCTGATGGCTGAACTTGAGAAAATCGTCCGGGTCATCAAGAAGCAGGATGAAACTGCTCCGCATACCGTGCTCCTGACGCTGGATGCGACGACGGGACAGAATGCTCTTAACCAGGTTGAAATATTTAAAAAGACAGCAGGTGTGACCGGGCTGATTATGACCAAGCTCGATGGGACTGCGCGCGGCGGTATTCTTGTCGCGATTGCGGACAAGTACAAGCTGCCCGTTCATGCAATCGGCGTTGGAGAGGGTGCGGAAGACCTCCAGCCATTCGATGCCGGGGATTTCGCACGCGCCATTGCCGGACTCTCGTAACAGAAAAGTGGATTTAGTCAGTTGAATAATCTTTCTACGCCGGTCAAGCTCGCGCTCAAGATGTCAATCGAGTTCATGCCGCTTGCTTTGTTTTTCCTCACAAGCACGGAATATGGCTTCTGGACCAGCACCGCCGTTCTGGTTGTCGCCACGGTCTTTTCGCTGGCCTTGACCTGGGTTCTCTTCCGCCAGCTTGCGCTGATGGCGATCATCACAGCCGTTACCAGTGTCGGTGCGGGCAGCGTTACGCTGATCTGGAATGATCCGATGTATGTCCAGATGAAGCCAACAATTGTCGGCAGCATATTCTCGATAATTCTTCTGACCGCGCTGATTACCAGGGAACCCCTGTTCAAGATCCTTCTGGGACAGAACCTGCTGTTGAATGAGGAGGGCTGGCGTGTCCTGACGTGGCTCTGGCTGGCTTACTTTATCTTTATTTCCGGGCTGAACGAGTTCATCTGGCGCAATTATTCCTGGCAATTCTGGGCCACGTTCAAGGCTTTCGGCCTGATGCCGATGACAATTGCCTACGCATTGCCACAAATGTGGTTGTTAAAGCGGTATCAATTGCATGAGAAGGGCGTAGAACCTGCCGTCGACTATCCGGCCGCCAGTTCATCGGTGGAGATACAGGAGCCTGTAAAAGCCGCGCCCCCACGATCCGTCTAGTGAGTTATTGTTATGCAGCTTATGAAATTCGCTCTTGAACTCGGCCCATTAGCCGTGTTTTTTCTGGCTAACAATCAGTATGACATCTTTACAGCGACCGCTGCCTTCATGGTTGTGACTGTCATTTCGCTGATCTTAAGTCATGTTATATTCAAGCGAATTCCTGTCATGCCGTTGGTGACTGGTGTATTTGTTATTGTATTTGGCTCGCTTACGTTGTATTTGCAGGACTCACTGTTCATCAAGATCAAGCCGACTATAGTGAATATTCTATTCGCATTGGCTCTTGGTGGCGGCTTGTTACTCGGCTATTCGCTGATGAAAACTCTTCTTGGTGATGTTATTCGGCTGACCGATGAAGGATGGCGGAAGCTGACAATTCGATGGGCGTTCTTTTTTCTATTTTTGGCAGTACTGAACGAAATAGTATGGCGAAATTTCTCTGATAGCACTTGGGCTGCATTCAAATTATTTGGAGTGATGCCGATTACAATGGCATTTATGTTGGCCCAGATAGGTCTGCTTCAGAAATATCAGATTGAGGACGATGTAAACGATATTACCTCAAAATAAGAAATTCAGTATTCCATTCATATTTTGATCGCATTAGTATTCCACATAACCGAATTGATGGGTTTCGCCCATCTTTTGTTACATACTGCGTAAATAATCTGTGCGGGGAATTGTCCGTTCAGTTTTGCTGACGCAAATAGAACATTCGAGAAAAAGACAAATATTCCATGGCTACACGAAAACAGAAAACGACCGCTTCAGGTCAGGTGAAGAAGGCAGGCGCCAAAAGCAGGGCGTCGTCGTCTGCCAAGAAAAGAAATGACAGTGCGCAAACGCCTGCGCCGACACAGGCGCAAGCTTTGGATGGCTCGGTGTCTCATCTTATCCACCGTGCCGAACAATGCTCCACGGATCTGTTCGGGAGCATTGTTTCAAACGGCCAGCTGACCCCCCGGCAATTTGCCATCCTTGATACGATCAAGGACAATCCGGGGATCAGCCAGACAGGACTTGTCATTCTCACGGGCATTGACCGCTCAACATTGGCGGACATCGTTCGGAGGCTGCTTGAAAGAGATATGGTACAGCGCGAGCGCACCGAGAAGGACGCACGCGCATATTCGGTCAAATTGACTCGTAAAGGCGCTGGCACTCTTAAGAGGATGCAGCCGCACGCGGAAAATGTGGACAAGGAAATTCTTGGCGCACTTCCCAAAGAACACCGTGCTTTGTTTGTGAAACTTCTTTCACAAATGGTTCAGTCGCTCGCCGAGCGCACCGCTAGCAAAGCCGAATAGTCTCCCAACTTCTTCTTCAAATTATGCGAAATGGGGCTGGAAATTGGCTCCATCTCGCTCTATCTTATGGTCATCATGAGCATAAGAACGTGCTTGATATGCTCAACATGAGCATAAAGCGGTTAAGAAGTGACGGAGGAGCAGATGGCGGCAATCAGCCTCGACATTGAACGGCCACGGACGAGACCTCCGGTGCGTTTGCCTGCACCGCAACTGGCTTATACGGAAGAAGTCGCGCGGGACACAGCGCATCTTTACGAGCGCGTTTCTTCTGTCATTCCGCCTATCGAATGGCCCGCATTCGCGCCCTATATCAAGGCGATCAACGATCTGAAGAAGCAGCGCAATGCCACGATTCTGGCGCATAACTACATGACGCCGGAGATCTTTCATTGCGTTGCCGATTTCATGGGCGACTCGCTTCAACTCGCCAGGGAAGCCGCGGCCTCCGACGCCGATGTGATCGTCCAGTGCGGCGTTCACTTCATGGCGGAGACATCGAAAATTCTCAGCCCTCATAAAACCGTTCTGATCCCTGACAGCCGCGCGGGATGTTCACTCGCTGCCTCAATTACCGGCGAAGATGTCCGTGCCCTGCGTGAAGCCTATCCGGGCGTTCCCGTTGTCACCTATGTCAATACTTCGGCTGATGTGAAGGCCGAATGTGATATTTGCTGCACCTCGTCCAATGCGGTCCAGGTTGTGGAGAGTCTCGGCGTGCCGCGCGTCATCATGGTGCCGGATGAGTATCTGGCCAAATATGTTGCGACCCAGACCGATGTCGAGATCATCGCCTGGCATGGGCACTGCGAAGTGCACGAAAAATTTACAGGCGAAGAGCTGCGCTCATTCCGCGAAGCGCATCCGGGCATGAAAATCATCGCGCATCCGGAATGTCCGCCGGATGTCATCGCGGAAGCGGACTTTACAGGTTCGACCAGTGGCATGATTCACTGGGTGAAGGAACATCGTCCGCGTCAGGCCATGCTCGTAACCGAATGCTCTATGAGCCAGAATGTGCAGGCCGAAATGCCTGATGTGCAGTTCATCCGTCCGTGCAATTTCTGCCCACATATGAAGATGATCACGCTGCCGAAGATCCTCAATTGTCTGCTGACGATGGAGGAAGAGGTGATCGTTGATCCGATGGTGGCGGCCCGTGCGCGCAAGGCGGTCGAAAGAATGGTCAATCTGACCAACTGATCTGCATGCTTCACGGCAGGATAAGGAAAATGTGCGCCTCGTCAAAATCCGGCTTAAAATCGGGAGACAATCGGGTGAGGTAACGTTAAGGGTTTGCCTCGCCTCGCCTGTACCCAGGCCGCAATGTCTTTGTGTTGGAGATTTCCATGAAGCCGGATTTTGACGCGGCGCTGCAACGGCACTTTGACGCAATCTCAAACCGCGATATCAAGGCGTTCACGTCACATCTGACGCGCGGTGAAACGCTTTACACCATCGTCCAGAACGGACACGCCTTCACGACGCCCGCCGAAATAATCGCCATTCATGAAGAATGGTTCAAGGACCCGGATTGGATCTGGGAGGGCACCGTGGTTCACAAGGTGGTCGGTGAAGACATGGCGATGGCGCTCGTCAAATATGACTATCGCCCAAAGCCTCAGGACGAACCGCTGAGCAACTGGCTGATTTATGTATTCGAGTTACAGGATGGCGCATGGCGTATCGTCCATGACCAGAACACGGCACTCGATTTTCCTGCTTTTGCGCGCGCGATGGGAATCGAGCAATGAGTTGAAGACGATGAATTCAGCCGCAAACGGGACTCAAATGTCAAATTCGCTCCACTAGTTCGCGCCAGATATCCTCTTCCAGCGCACAGGTAGCCCTAACTGCGAACCGTGATCGAGCGGAAAGCCGTATAGCTGATATCGGAGATTTGCTGCCATTCCGAGACTTGGCGCTGGAAATCGCGCCAGCTCGTCAGGATACGATCGCCAAGTGAGTCGACCTGGCCGATTTCATTGACGACCTCCTGTGAAACCTTCGCGAGCGCCGTCCAGACATCCTTTGGAAAGATACTAAGCTTCACGCCATGTGACGTGGTGAGTTCTGCGAGAGCCTGACCGTTCCGTGCATTGTACTCAGCCATCATAATGTCATTTTCGGCAGAGGCCGCAGTACGGATGATTTCCCGTTCGGTGTCGTTCAGCCCATCCCAGAATGCCTTGTTGATGCCAAGTGACAGCGCGGTGCCCGGCTCATGAAAGCCCGGGAACATATAGTCCTTCAGGATATCCTGCAGACCAAAGGCCATGTCGTTATAAGGCCCGACCCATTCTGTAGCATTGATCTCGCCGGATTTCAGGGCTTCAACGATTTTGCCGCCAGGAAGACTGACGGCCTCGCCGCCGAGCCTGCGAATGACTTCGCCGCCAAGACCGGGAATACGCATCTTGAGCGTCTTGATCTGTTCGAGGGATTTGATCGGCTCCTGAAACCAGCCACCCATCTGCACACCCGTATTCCCGGCGAGCAGCGATTTGATGCCGAATTGTCCGGCGAGTTCGTCCCAAAGTTCCTGACCGCCGCCGAAATGAACCCACGCCTCGATTTCATGCGCGGTCATGCCCAGAGGAACGCTTGCAAAAAACACGAATGCCTTGTGCTTGGCTTCCCAATAATACTCAGCCCCGTGATACATCTCGACATTGCCTGAGGAGACCGCGTCAAAGGAATCGAATGCGGGCACAAGTTCACCGGCTGCATAGAGCCGGACATTCAACCGTCCCTCGGAAAGAGCCGTAATGCGCTTCGCAACCCGGTCTGCGCCAACGCCAAGACCAGGAAAATCACGAGGCCACGTCGTGACAAGCCTGATTTCCTTTGCGCCTTGCGCAATAGCCGGCTTTGAAAGAGCAGCGGTGGCTGCGATAGCTCCTGTTCCCGCGGTTGCTAAAAAACGCCTGCGATCCATTACAGCACCTGATACTTGTTACCTAAATAAGTTGCGGGATGTTTTGAGCCCATCGTGCAGAATACCGTTCCTAGCAGCTTGAAATGTGCGCGGTAAAGAACAATAAGGCATCATATGCATAGAAATTGAATTAAATATATACTTGTTGCAATTGTGGCCTTGAAACGGCAACATCTGGAGCGATAAGAGATAGGTTAGTGTTTCTTATAGGGGTTTCGGTGAAATAAGACAAAAGTGGGCACTATGGCTTCAATCATCTGGGAGAGCCCTTGGAATACGAAATCGCTGGCAAAGATACTGCAGTGTTTTTGCCTGGTAACAGCATGTCTGCTCGTGCAAGGCGTGGTGACAGGTACATTTGCGCAAAACGCAAACCGAAATGCGCAACGCGATGCCTTGAACCGTCTGTCAGTAATGGTCTCGGCTGATCATCCGGACTCCACAATGATGAAGCTGGCCGACGATCTCTCGGTCGCTCTTGGTTCTGAAGAGAATGGTTTGCGGGTTGTTCCCATCGTCGGTGATGGCGCGAAGGGCAATCTTCGCGATCTCCTGCTGCTGCGGAATGTCGACGTTGGGTTCACCGATCTTGTCGCGCTCAAGAAATTGCGCGAAGACCGGGAATTGAGCCAGGCGCCGTGGCTCGAGGTTGCCTATATAGCGACGCTGTTTCCGGACAAGATCCAGATTTTCGCACGCAAGGATATCGGCAATATCAAGCAGCTTGACGGGGCAAAAATCAGCGTCGGTCTTGAGGGTAGCGGCTCGGAGTTGCATGGCAAGCAGATCCTCGGCGCGCTTGGGCTGAACTACACGCCGCTCTATCTCGCCGTGTCGGATTCAGCAGAAGCGCTGGTTAAGGGCGAGATCGATGCGATGATTTGTTTCTGCGAGAGTTCGCCTGGACTTTATAAGCAACTCGCTTTCAATCTGGACATTCACATCCTGCCCGTTCCATTCAACCCGTCGCTTCATGCCGATTATCTCCCGGCAACGATCGAGCATGAGGAATTTCCTTATTTCATCCGTAAGGGCGATAGGATAGAAACGGTCGCCGTCACGCTCGCGCTGGTTACATATAACTGGAAGAAGAACAATCAACGCTATAAGCGTGTAGAGCGGTTCGTCGAAAGCTTCTTCAGCAATATGTCACGCTTGCAGGTGGAGCCAAGGCATCGAGGCTGGAAATCGGTCGAACTGGCCGCGCAAGCTCCCGGCTGGCCCCGATTCCCGGCTGCGCAGGAATGGCTCGACGAACGGCGCGGACAGGCGCTTCAGGAAATGCGGGTTGCATTCAACGAATTCCTGGACCGCTGGTCGGAGCCGGTTGCGCAGGTTAAACAGTCCGAGCAGACACAGCTTTTCGAAGAATTTCTGCGCTGGCGGGCGAGTGCCCAGTAGTGCCGGGTCCGGATATGCGGGAAATCACGCGCTTATCGGGATTGAGTCCCGAAAGGACGTATTTCCATGTTTCCTGTCCGAATATCTGCATATTGCCATTAAACATCTGTTGTCATTGAATTTTATTCAATTGGTTTAAACTTTGTCATTGAGCGGGGGCCAAATGGCAAATGTCTGGATATTGCATCATGCCGATGACGGTGTTGAAGCCGCGAAACTGAAGGGCGAGCTTACCGGGCTTGGTATTCAAAACATCCATCTCACCAATAGTTCTGCATCGTCCGTGACTTCCAATGACGCCATTGTTGTCATCTGGTCACGGAATTCCATCGTTGATATTATCAACGGCACATCGCCATTTGATGTCGATCTGAAACAGACAATAAACGTGGAAACAGAAAATAATATCGTCACCAACGACCCCGCGCTTAAACCGGTTAATATAACAAATTCTGCAAGAATAGCAGATGATATTAAGAAAATTCAGGGGACTGCATCGCCTCCTTCACATCACAATCAATACACATCGTCATTTGACATAATTATTTACATGGCCATTGTAATTATTGCGATAATTATACTTATTGGGGTGACTTCGCCATATTGATGGCCGATCAGGCAACAAAGACTTCTGGATGAAGAACGGCAATCCTATTGAGAATTGCCCAGACTCCCACTAACGTCCCCCGCCATGACCGACGAAACGATTCTCGAACCGGCTCCCATAGAGCCCGTCAATCTCCGTAATGCGCTGGAAGAGCGCTATCTGGCTTATGCGCTGTCGACCATCATGCACCGGGCGCTGCCCGATGTGCGCGACGGTCTGAAGCCGGTTCACCGCCGTCTGCTTTACGCCATGCGCCAGCTCAAGCTCGATCCGCAGACCGGCTTCAAGAAATGCGCCCGCGTCGTCGGCGATGTCATCGGTAAATATCACCCGCATGGCGATCAGTCGGTTTACGATGCGTTGGTCCGCCTCGCCCAGAGTTTCGCGGTCCGCTATCCGCTGGTCGACGGGCAGGGCAATTTCGGCAATGTCGATGGCGATAACGCCGCCGCGATGCGTTACACCGAGGCGCGGATGACCGAAGTTGCCGCCGCGCTACTGGATGGCATCGACGACGACACGGTCGATTTTCGCGAGACCTATGATGGCGAGGAAAACGAGCCGACCGTTCTGCCTGCCAATTTTCCGAATTTGCTCGCAAATGGATCATCAGGCATCGCGGTGGGCATGGCGACCTCGATCCCGCCCCATAATGCCGAGGAACTCTGCGACGCCGCGCTCTATCTGATCAAGAATCCTGGAGCGCCGTCCGAAAAGCTAATCGATTTCGTTCCCGGTCCGGATTTCCCGACCGGCGGCATTCTTGTCGAGGACCGCGCCTCTATTATCGAGGCCTACCGGACCGGACGCGGCAGCTTCCGCCTCCGCGCGCGCTGGGAAAAGGAAGACACCGGGCGCGGCACCTATGTCGTGGTCATCACCGAAATTCCCTATCAGGTGCAGAAATCAAGGCTCATTGAAAAGATTGCGGAGCTGCTTGAGGCCAAGCGCCTGCCGATGCTCGCCGATATTCGCGACGAATCCGCCGAGGATATCCGCGTTGTGCTGGAGCCGCGCTCGCGCCTTGTCGATGCGACCGTCATGATGGAGCAGCTTTTCAGGCTGACCGATCTGGAATCGCGCATCTCGCTGAACATGAACGTGCTGAGCCGCGGGCAGGTACCGGTCGTGCTCGGCCTGTCCGAAGTTCTGACCGAATGGCTGGGTCATCGCCGGGTGGTGCTCAGGCGCCGCTCCGAACACCGTCTGAAGCAGATCGAGCACCGGCTGGAAGTGCTCGGCGGTTATCTGATCGCCTATCTGAATATCGACGAGGTGATCCGCATCATCCGCGAGGAGGACGAGCCGAAAGCTGAGCTGATCCGGCGTTTCTCGCTGTCCGATGTGCAGGCCGAAGCGATCCTCAACATGCGTCTGCGCGCATTGCGCAAGCTTGAAGAGATCGAAATCCGCACCGAGCATGACAAGCTGACGGCAGAGCGCAAGACGCTGAAAGAGCTTCTCGGTTCGGATGAAAAGCAGTGGCAGCACATCGCCGGCCAGATCACGGAAACCCGCGCGAAATTCGGTAAGGGCACGGAAATCGGTCGCCGCCGTACTGCCTTCGAGGACATGCCGGAGATCGATGTCGATGTCGAACAGGCGATGGTGGAGAAGGAGCCGGTTACCGTTATCCTGTCCGAAAAGGGCTGGATACGCGCGATCAAGGGTCATCAGAATGACCTCGATAAGCTTCAGTTCAAGGCGGGCGACGGTCTTTACCGGGCGATCCTCGTGCAATCGACCGACAAGATCCTGATATTCGCCTCCAACGGGAAATTCTTCACGCTGGAAGCGTCGGCGCTGCCCGGAGGACGCGGTCATGGAGAGCCCGTCCGCCTGATGATCGACTTGGAAGAGGACAGTGAGATTGTCGAATTGTTCGTGCACAAGCCGGGGCGCAAACTGCTGGTTGCCTCCGAGGTTGGCAATGGCTTCGTTCTGAGCGAGGACGACGTTGTGGCGCAAACCCGCAAGGGCAAACAGATCATGACTGTTTCGTCACCTGATAAAGCGATTGCCTGCATCAATGCGGACGGTGATCATGTCGCGACGGTCGGCGCAAACCGGAAGATGCTGATTTTCCCGCTCAAGGACGTCAACGAGCTGTCGCGGGGCCGGGGCGTGCGTCTTCAGATGCTGCGGAACAGCCGCCTTTCCGATGTCACCGTGTTCAAACTTGAAGATGGGTTGCGCTGGCAGGAAGGACCGCGGGTGCGGACCTTTACGGAAACCGAGCCGTGGATGGGCAAACGCGCCGGGGCAGGCGCGGCGGTGCCGAAAGGCTTTCCGCGTGCGACGCGATTTGGTCAAACCGGGCTGTAATTGCCATAATTCGGCAATAGTTGAGGCGCATAAACTCCCTTAACGAAATGTAATGTTTCGGTTTCCGGATTTTAACGCCATGATTTCACGAGCACATTTTTTTGCGCTGATGATTGCTTTGCCTTTTGCTTCAGGCGCTGCGCTCGCGGAAAATTGCGATCAGGCGGCTTTTTCAGCAGTCGTCGATGAAGCGCGCAGCCGGCTTGAGGCGCTCAACACCACGAACAAGCAGGAATTTCAGCAAAAGCTCAGTGCGCTTCGGGAAAAACGCGGCTGGTCCAAGGATGATTTCGTCAAGAACGCCCGTCCGCTTGTTCAGGATGCTGAAATTGCGTCTTTCGATGCGCGCCATGAGGAGCTTCTGACAAAGGTTCCTCAGATCGGACAGGCAGATCGTCCGGTCGCATCGCTTGCCGGGATCGCGCCCGCCATTGAACCGGCCAGCGACAAACGCTGCGTGATGCTTGACGAGCTGCGCGGCCTCATGGGCCAGGTGATCGAAAACACCCGCGCCAAATGGGCTTACATGCACGGCAAGACAGATGCCATGCTAAACCAATCCGCCAGCAGCCGCTAAGGCAAACCGCTGAAAGCGGAAACCGCCAAATAGCGACAGGCTTTCCACACCGGTTTTCTGCGCCGCATCAAGTCAGGATAATCCCCTCTTTTATAAGACTTTTCGCTCTTTCCAGCGTGGTTCCTCCAGCGTTCGGGGTTCAACTGATTCCCTACGTACGATCCTATTGAATAGAGCCCATTTTTTGAGAGCCGGATCAGTAGGATGAGCCACTGATCGAATCGCCGATAGCGCAGCTGGTTATCCTCCAGTTCGCGCAGTTTTCTCTATATCAGCCCCCTTCTGCAGATCCTGCCAAAACCTGTAAATCCGTCAAATGTCCTTATTCCCGGGCAAAATTAATGCGTGTAAATAAGCAAAATATACAA
>CAYOUP010000049.1:0-12804 GCA_964407125.1 uncultured Hyphomicrobiaceae bacterium
GGCCGGTCTCGCATCGGTCGCGTTGACGCTCAGTACACGTTTCGCCTGGCGCGCGCGGCTCGGGATCGTGTAGATCACGATCGTCTAGTACAGCCCGAGGCAAGTTCGCACCCAGTTTGCCGCAAGCGCTCAAGCGAACTTGCCTTGGATAAGCTGTACTAGACTCAAGAGCTTGCTAGTACGCGCTTCAAGCCAGACGGAGAATGAGCATTGCGCTATTTCAATCATGAATCGCGAAAGGCCCGATGGAGCAGGAGGCTGGCATTCCTGGCCTTTCTCATTTTCGTGGCGACTTTTGCGGTTCACAGGATCGGCGAACTTCAAACGCCGCTGGCTATGAACATTTCCGGTGTCGCGGTCGTCATGTCGCTTTTTGCGCTGGTCCTCGGCATCGCCGCGATGATCAGCATCTGGAACGAGGGATATGCCGGGGCCGGGAAAGCGTTGTCCGGGATGTTTCTCAGCGCAATGGTTCTGGCCGGGCCGCTCTGGCTGATACCGAGCATTCTGACTTTGCCGCGCATTTATGAAGTCACGACCGATCCCGGCAATCCACCACGTTTCGACAAGATCGCTTCTCTCCGGAACGGTGAGGGTGTCAATCCGCCGACATTTCAGCGCAGCGCTGTCAAGCTTCAAGTAGAAGCTTATCCTGATCTTCAGCCCTTGCCGATCGACCGTCCGACAGATGCGGCCTTCAGCGCGGTTCGTGACGCGGTGCAGAATATGAACTGGCACATTATTTCTGAAGTGCCACCGAGTGGAAATCAGGTGGGCTTGATCGAGGCTACCCATCAGTCGCTCGTTTTCGGATTTCGCGATGACTTTGCGATCCGTGTCAGCCCCATGCCTGCCGGCGGCACACGTGTAGATGTAAGAGCATCGGCTCGTTACGGTAATCACGATATGGGACGTAACGCGATGAGCGTCCACACGCTGTTTACGGAAGTCAAGACACAGCTTGCCGAGATCGACCAGAAAGAGGCTCTGGCCGAGCTTATAACGTTGCGTGAATCGCGTGCACAGAAAGCCCGCGCGGAAAAGGAAAAGCAGCGTCTCATTGCCGAGCGTGAAGAGCGCGAACAGCGCAGGCGAGAAGCTGCGCTCAGGCGGGAAAGTCTGATATCACAAAGCGGGAATGAATATCATTCGGAACCTCAGCATGAACCCGACCATTCTCAATCAAAAACAGCAAATGAGCGTAGACTGAGTAAGCGGCAGCGCCAAGCAGCGAGGACTCGAGCCCATCGTAAATTCTGGGAACAATTGAATCAATAGTGTCTACGCCGTTGCGCAGGCAATCCAGAATTTGTGATTCGCGCCAACGGCGATGCATGATCAGCGCTTTCACAAGCCGCTTCGCCTGATCAACGCGTCCGCCATGCCCCGGAAAATAGACCGTCTCTGTGCGATTCAGTAACCCTTCGAGGGAGCGGATGTAGTGGCCCATATCCCCCTCGGGCGGTGCGACGACCGACGTGTTCCAGCCCATCACATGATCACCCGATAGCAGGTGCTGCCCATCATTCAATGCATAGCAAAGATGGTCAGGCGCATGGCCTGGCGTATAGATGACCTCAAGCTTCCAATCGCCATGTTCGATGCGCTCGCCACCATTCAAATGACGGTCCGGCGAAAATTCGAGATCGATGAAGCGGCTGCTGGCCGGATGCTTGCGAGCTTCCTGACGGCTGGGCACATCGCCATTATGGCCGAGTATTTCCGCGCCGGTCAGTTCCGCAAGCAGACGTAAGCCATCGCTGTGATCCCGATGTGTGTGTGTCAGGAGAATGTGAGATATGCGTTCCGAATTTTCGTCGAGAGCCGACAGAAGCGCGGCGCGATGCCGTTCATCATCCGGCCCCGGATCGACAAGCGCTACCTCGCCGGTGCCGATGATATAGCTGTTCGTGCCCTTGTAGGTCAGCGAGCCGGGATTGTCGGCAAGAATGCGCCGCAAGCCGGGCGCGACCTGCGTCAGGACACCCGGCGTTACATCCGTTTCACGCGAAAAAGGTAATATTGGGCTCATACTCATCTTCGGCTCGCATTGTCTTTTTTACGAGCTATTCACCTCAATATGTGCGTGGCGCCAGCTTCAGGCAATCCCGCGGCTAAGAGACTGACTCGTCGCCGTCACCGGCCCAAGCAGATTGACCATGAGGGCCTTCGCCGCCTTCTTGCCGGTATTTGTAATCCGATGTGGCACATCGCCCGCATATCTTGCTGTTTCGCCGACTGAGAGCTTGAACTCCTCATCGCCGACCACAATACTGACTTCGCCTTCCAGCATCGTTAGATTCTCGACCGATCCGGCCGGATGCGGTTCCGATTCCAGAACACCGCCTGATTCCGACTCGTAATAGTACCACTGCACCAGCTCGATCGTCTTGATCCATCCGACAATACGCAGCTTGCACAAGCCATCATCACTTACCAGCAACGGCGTACCGGACGGGCCGAGTTTTTCGATGAGCGCAGGTTTATCGTCGCTGCGCAGAATATCCTCGATTGGAGAGTTGAGTGCCCGGGCGAGCTTGTAGACTGTGCTGAGCGTCGGGTTGGTTTCGTTCTTTTCGATCTGCGAAATGATCGATTTTGCGACCCCGGACTGTTCCGACAGATCACCAAGCGAATATTTATAGGCGCGGCGCAAGCGGTTGATCGTCTTGCCAAGATTGGCGGTCATTTCCGGAGTGTTGCCTCCTGTGGCTTCCTTATGCATTGACATTTTTTTTATATGACCTCATCTCACAATTGTTCTATATAAAGAACAGTTTGTTTGGTGATGCGCGCCCTGGAAATCATAAATTCATGCTGGCCAGAAAGGCCTCTGAGCGGCCTGAATTACTAATTGGCGGCGCTTTATGAGGATAGATTTATCATCTGCGTTCGTTTTTGAAAACAAAATTCGCTTAATCCACCGGATTGGTAATTGTTTTCAATAGAGAACGTGATGGGCCATCGATCCGGCACGGCGCGCAGACCGAAGGATAATTGGAGAAGATCATGGCGAAGCAGTCGGCATTCAAGATCGTAACGGCAAATCATCTGCTTGAGGGTCACTCGGTGTTTCTCAGCGAAGATGGATGGACCGTCGACCACCGTAAATCTCGGATTGCCCATGGCGCCGACGAGGCCACCGAGCTGGAGGCGCTTGGCCGCGTCGATGAGGATGCCAATTACGTCGTCGGTGTTTATCTTGTGGATGTCTCTCTTGACGGCGAGGGTCAACCGGAGCCAATCCATTATCGGGAAAAAATGCGCGTCCGCGCCCGCCCGTCCTTCTGGCCGGACGCCGTGAGAACGCAAACCAGGCCAACTGTGCGAAACACACAGAAAGAGGACTGGCATGTATCGTTATGACGAATTCGATCATCAGTTCGTTCGTGAGCGCGTCAGGCAGTTCCGCAGCCAGGTTGAGCGGCGGCTGTCCGGCGCACTGAACGAGGAGGAGTTTCGTCCGCTCCGGCTGATGAACGGGCTTTACCTTCAGCTTCATGCCTACATGCTGCGCGTTGCCGTTCCCTATGGAACGCTAGCGTCGCGCCAGATGCGTCGGCTGGCTGAGATCGCCGAAAAATATGATCGCGGCTACGGGCATTTCACGACGCGGCAGAATATCCAGTACAATTGGCCGAAGCTGAAGGATGTGCCCGACATTCTCGATGCATTGGCCGATGTCGAAATGCATGCGATCCAGACGTCCGGCAACTGCATCCGCAATGTGACGGCAGACCCCTATGCAGGCGTTGCCGCGGACGAAATTGCCGATCCGCGTCCTGTTTGCGAGCTGCTGCGGCAATGGTCCAGTAACCATCCCGAATTTTCATTTCTTCCCCGCAAGTTCAAAATTGCAGTGACAGGTGCGCGTGCCGACCGGGCGGTGATCAAGTTCCACGACATCGGCCTGCGCATCGTGAAGAATGATACGGGCGAGACCGGTTATGAGGTGTGGGCCGGCGGCGGTCTCGGACGCACACCGATGATCGGCACGAAAGTGCGCGATTTTGTTCCGGCCGTCGATTTGCTCCGCTATGTCGAAGCGGTCATGCGCGTCTATAACGCTGAAGGCCGACGGGATAACAAATACAAGGCGCGCATCAAGATCCTCGTGCATGAAAAGGGTGGCGAAGCGTTCCGTGACGCCGTCGAGGCGGAATTTGCGAAAATACCGCCTGATCCGTCTGTTCCGGTTGAAAAGGAACTGGCACGCATATCGGCTTATTTCGCATTGCCTGACTATGACAAGCTGGACGACGAATGCGCCGAGCTGAGCGAGGCAATGCGTAGAAACCTGGATTTTGCGCGCTGGGTCCGCGTCAATACGCGGAAGCACAAGGCCCCCGGCTATGCGATTGCGATCATCTCGCTGAAGCCCAAGGGCGGCGCGCCTGGCGATGCGACGGCTGATCAGATGCGCGGTGTTGCCGATCTGGCCGAGCGTTACAGTCTTGATGAATTGCGCGTCACCGCCGAGCAGAATCTTGTCCTTCCGAATGTGAAGAAATCCGATTTGTTCGCTGTTTGGGCAACTCTGGGCGATCTTGACCTTGCCGACGCGAATGCGGAGCTGATCAGCGATGTCGTCGCCTGCCCCGGTTTGGACTACTGCGCACTGGCGACGGCGCGGTCGATCCCGATCGCGCAGGAGCTGACAGAGCGCTTCGCCGATCCGGTACTTCAAGAAAACATTGGTTCTGTCCGCATCAAGATTTCAGGTTGCATCAATGCCTGCGGACATCATCATGTCGGCGATATCGGCATTCTCGGCCTTGAAAAGACAGGGGCGGAAGCCTACCAGATCACGCTGGGCGGCGATCCGACCGACACGGCGGCAATCGGTCAGCGTTCCGGACCCGGTTTTCCGGCAGAGGGCGTTACCGACGCGATCGAGCGCCTGATCCACTTCTATCTCAAGCAGCGCGAGGATGGCGAAAGCTTCAAACAGACCTATCTGCGGCTTGGACACGACGTCATGAAGGAGGCGCTTTATGCCCCTCATTAAAGATGGCCGGTTTGCGTCCGATGAATGGCAGCGGCTCAATGAGGGCGATGAGCCGCCAGCCTCAGCATCGAAGCTGATTTTGGGGCAGGGTGATTTCACCGAACGCGGTGCGCCTTTCGCCGAAGCCGGGCATGAGCTCGGCATCGAAATCTCGAATGACACCGACCCGGAAGCGCTCGCCGCTGATTTTCCGGTCCTCAAACTGATCGCTGTATCATTTCCCAAGGCTGCAGACGGGCGCGGCTTTTCAATCGCGACCCGTCTTCGCAGGCTGGGATTTAGCGGTCAATTACGTGCAGTCGGCTTTTTGATAGCGGATCAATATGCGCTGGCCAGGAGCTGTGGGTTCGATACGATCGAAATTCCAGACAGCCTTGCGGCGCGACAGCCCGAATCTCATTGGATCGAAGCGCAGCGTGCAATAACGCTCGCCTATCAACGCGGCTATGGTGAGATGAAGAATATCGTAACCGCTCGATGGGGTAATTCCGCTTAGGTACCCGGTGGCCGCTATTTCAGCCGGCCAGTCAGCGCATAGGCGGCATAGCCGATCCATTCCTTCGCTGCTATATCCAGATTGCGCCAGGCTTCTGATGGTTGAGTGGGAATGCACCAGGCGTCCTGAGCGCCGCGGGTGCGGTAATCCACCGGCCAGGGGATGACGTCGAAACCGGCTGCGCGGAAGACGCCTACTGAACGCGGCATATGGAACGCCGATGTGACGAGCAGCCAGCGCTCTCCCTGTTTCGGTTGGATGATTTTCTTGGAATATACGGCGTTTTGCCAAGTGTTGCGGGATTGCGTCTCGATCAGGATGCGGTCCTTGGCGATGCCGAGATCGATAAAAAAGCGCTGTGCAGACGTTGCTTCGTCCCGTCCGCGATAGATCAAGGCGCCGACGCCGCCGGTGATCAAGATCCTGGCGTCCGGAAAGCGATAGGCAAGGCGTGCAGCCTCCGTCAGGCGTTCGGCGCTGTTATTCAGAGTGATTTCATTGCGGGCTTCCGAGATCGCCGTATTGATCATTCCGCCCAGCACGATGATGCCATCAGGTGTTTTGAGGGTTTCAATCGGGGGCTTTGAATATTGCTGTTCGAGGCTCAGCATCAGAAGATAGTTCAGCGGTGAAAGACCAGCCAAAACAATGAATACGATACAAAAAGCGATAATTCGCGTCGCGGTTTTATTTTTCCCACGAAAATAAAATATTGCTCCAGTAATAAGAAGAATTATTACCAGATTTGATGGTTGGACAAAAAACCAGAAAACTTTTGATGTGTAAAAAAACATTAAAAATACAGCTCAAATATAACTTCTAATCTTCTCCACAGCACAAAAATTTGCCTTCTATTTTATCGTTAAAGGCTAGACGACTTTGATCCTTGAACGATTAACGCTTTGTCTTATATACTGCATGGGTAGGATGTATGAGGATAGAGAGGTGTTATCGCGCATCGTTATGATCCACGCAACTGCATACCGCGATAAAGCGATCACGAGGCTCATAGATGCCGCGAGTTGGACATAACCCTCTATTTCTAGCGTTTGATGATATTGAGCGGATGCTCGAACGTCTTGGCAAAGCATCCAGCGACGGCTACCCTCCTTATAATATCGAATGTGAAAGAGACGAATTCGGAGAGATCGCGACTCTGAGGATCGTTCTGGCCGTTGCAGGATTTGAGCGTGAGCAGCTTGAAATCATTCTGCAAAATAACGAGTTAATAGTTCAGGGTGAACAAATACCTGAAGAACCGCGCGATTACCTTCATCGCGGAATAGCGAGACGCAAGTTCCAGCGCAGCTATATACTGGGTGAGGGATTGAAAGTGGAATCGGCTGAACTGGATAATGGCCTTTTGGCGATTGTGCTCAAAAGGCCGGAGACGGCGAAGCAGGTAAGGAAAATTGATATAAAAAGCCGCCGATAAGCGTAGTGGGAGGACCAGGGCGGAGACAAAGTGCGTTAGTGTTTTTGCTATAGAGGAGATCTGATCATGACTTTTGACGACACGACAATTGCCGCTCCTCAGATGTCAGAAAATGAGTTCGCAGCTTTGGGTGATGGCGAGATTGCATACATTAAATCGCTGAATCCCGAAGAAGCGCAAGAGATGTATCCG
Organism: uncultured Hyphomicrobiaceae bacterium; assembly: GCA_964407125.1. GTDB lineage: Bacteria > Pseudomonadota > Alphaproteobacteria > Rhizobiales > Rhodomicrobiaceae > JAHQVI01. The sequence continues at coordinate 7,132 of CAYOUP010000049.1, forward strand.
CAACTTGAGGGTCTTCCTGAAGGAATAACGATTTTCGCCGTACATGGCGCAGATGGTACACCGCTTGCGCTGACGGACACGCGCTTTGCTGCCGTCGAAAACGCCAAGGAACAAAATCTGGAACCGGTTAGCGTTCACTAACGGAAAGGGCGTCGTTGCGGCGCCCTTTACTGTATCTAATTGCCCCTAATTTTCATAATTTGCGCATACTTACCGGGCAAGCAGGCGCAGATACCGCCAAAATCTTTTTTATCGAAGAATTGAATTTTGAGTGACTACGCTGCGTGAGAGGCGGCAGGTTCGGTCAGAACCGCATACAGCGTTTCTTTTTCCCGGGATGATCGCAACTTCTCAACCGCACTGGGCTCGCGCATCAGGCGCGAAATGCGTGCAAGCGCCTTCAGGTGATCCGCGCCGGCATCTTCCGGGGCAAGCAGCAGAAAAACCAGATCGACAGGTTCTTCGTCAATCGCGTCGAAATCAATCGGTTCTTCAAGGCGAGCGAATAACCCAATGATATGGTTAAGAGAATTGATCTTGCCATGGGGTATGGCAATCCCATTTCCCACGCCGGTGGAACCAAGCCGCTCACGCTGCAAGAGCGTGTTAAAGATCTCGTGATCGTCGATCCCGGTCAGTTTCGACGCGCGAATGGCCAGCTCGTGCAAAGCCTGCTTCTTGTTCGCTGCCTTCAATGCTGGGATAACACCATAAGGTGTGATCAGATCGCTTAGATCCATTGTTCTTCCATACGCTCCTTTGACCTCGGGCGCCCGGCAATCGTGGGTGCTGCGGTCTTATTGCGCTTTGGTGCCGCTCGGATCGATCCAGCCAATATGGCCATCATCCCTCCGGTAGACAACATTCAGGTGGCCGTGGCCCGCGTTTTTGAAAATGAGAAATGACTTGTTTGCCAGATCCATCACCATCACCGCATCACTAACCGACAATTCGTGAATCGCCGTTTGCGTTTCCGCAACGATTGCCGGAGCTAGCCTGGACTCATTCGTCGTTTCGGGTTCCTCTTCTTCATCACTATGATGAAGCACATAATCCGTAGCACTTAAGGCAACAGCATTGCTTCGATCGGAAGCATTCTTATGATGATCCTTCAAGCGTCTTTTGTAGCGGCGTAAACGTTTTTCAAGGTGATCGAACGACTCATCCGCGCTCGCATGAGCCTCACCGGATATCCCTTTACCTTGAAGTGACAGCCCCGATGTCAGATGCACCGTGCAGGTCGTAGTGAACTGCCCATGTTCCTTTTCGACCAGTATATGCGCCGATGTGCCGCGACTATGATATTTCTCCAGGAGTTTTTCAACTCTTTCTGTCACATAAGCTCTGAGAGCAGAGCCAAGATTAATATGTTTTCCTGTAATCTGTATATCCATAGTCCTGAGATCGCTTGGTTTTTTGTTTTTCAGATTATGTGGGCTAAGAGTTGAAAATTATCCGGCCGGCCTGTTGTAAAATCCCCTAATGATCAGAGATCGCCAGCCTGGATTGAACGCTATCCCACATATTACCCCCTGCAAAAACTCCGGAAAATCCGGCTACCGGTTCGCGCCAGCCAGCGGACAATCCAAAGAGCTTTTCAAACGCCGTCTTTGCACCGATGACGGAATACGCAACAATTCACGGTATTTTGCAACTGTTCTGCGCGCGATATCGATTCCTTCCTCGCGCAGCATTGCGACGATTTTATCGTCCGAGAGAATTTTATCACGTGGTTCGTTATCGACGAGTTGCTTGATGCGATGCTTGACCGCCTCCGAAGAATGCGCATCTCCGCTTCCCGCGGCAGCGATCGCCGACGAGAAGAAATATTTAAGCTCGAACGTGCCACGCGGCGTCTGCATGTATTTGTTCGAGGTGACGCGGCTGACGGTCGATTCATGCATGGAGATGCGTTCCGCGATGTCCTTGAGCGCCAGCGGCTTCAATCCGCTTACGCCATTATTCAGAAACGCTGTCTGCTGCTTGACGATTTCCTTCGCGACCTTGAGCATGGTTTGTAGCCGTTGATCGAGGCTGCGTTCCAGCCAGTTTGCAGTCGTCATACAATTCTGAAGATAACTCTTATCCTTTTCGGTGCGAATGGACTTTCTCGCGTAGGAATAGAAATCACGGTTAATACTTATGCGTGGCAGGGTCTCGCTGTTGAGCGTTACGCGCCATTCGCCATTACGGTTACGGTCGACCAGAATATCGGGGATTACCGTATCGGCGGCGCTGAAGCCATGGGCAAGACCCGGTCTCGGATCGAGCGCGCGAATTTCAGCGATCATCTCCGTGAGATCTTCCATGTCCACCTTGCACAAACGCTGAAGCGCGGCGAAATCACGATTTGCGAGAAGATCGAGATGATTGAGGAGCGTTTCGATAGCCGGATCGTAGCGGTTCCGCTCCTTGAGCTGAAGGGTCAGGCATTCGGCGAGAGAACGCGCGCCGACCCCGACGGGCTCCAGCTTGTGTATCGCGGTTAACACATTCTCAACCATGTCGAGTGGTGCGCCAAGCTGCTCGCAGGCTTCCTCAAGCGTGCCCTGCAGATAGCCAGTATCGTCAATCATGTCGATGAGGTAGTCGGCGATGAGACGATCCTGCGGTTTCTCGACGATGAGCTTGATCTGCTGGCGCAGAAAATCCCGAAGCGTTGTCGGGCTTGCGGTCAAATCCTCGATGCTGGCTGTTCCGGTATCGTGCGAATTGGTCGCACCGTGGGATCTGAGCGAAAAGGTCTCGAAAGCCGCCGGTTCGGGGGTCTGACTGTCTTCGGCGGTATCGCCCATGTCCGCCAGCGGAGCTTTCGGCTGTTCCTGCCATTGAGCGTCATTCGCGCTATCGAGCGGCTCGGATTTCGTCTCGTCCGTATTTGCGGCAGGTTCTTGTGCCCGATGAAAGGATTCGTCCCATTCAATAAGGGGATTTTGTTCGATTTCCTGTTGGAGGAAGTTGGTAAGCTCAAGATTAGAGAGTTGCAATAGCTTGATCGCCTGCTGCAATTGCGGCGTAATTACAAGCGATTGCGTCTGCCTAAACTCTAGTTTAACCTGAAGCAAATTCTTTCACCTGGAATTTTACTCTTAACAGCCTCAGTTCGAGAACATATCTCCTAGATAAACCCGCCTGACATCCTTGTTTGCAACGATTTCGGCAGGCGTGCCTTCCGTCAGCACCATGCCATCATAAATGATATATGCCCTGTTGATCAGCTCTAAAGTTTCCCTAACGTTATGATCGGTGATGAGAACGCCGATTCCGCGCCTGGTCAGATGCCTTACAAGCGCGCGAATGTCACCAATTGCGATAGGGTCGATACCGGCAAACGGCTCGTCTAGAAGCATATAGGAGGGCCTGCTGGCGAGAGCGCGGGCGATTTCCAGCCGTCGGCGTTCGCCGCCCGAAAGCGCGATCGCAGGCGATTTGCGAAGCTTTGTTATACGGAATTCCTCAAGAAGCGAGTCGAGCTGACGCTCGCGTTCCTTGCGGCTTGGTTCCACGACCTCCAGAACGGAGCGGATATTCTGCTCTACCGTCAAACCGCGAAAAATAGAAGCTTCCTGAGGCAAATAGCCGATACCCATCCGCGCGCGCCGGTACATGGGCAGCTTGGTTACATCATTGCCCTCGATCGTGACCTTGCCCTGATCCGGTTTGATAAGCCCTGTGATCATATAGAAGATTGTCGTCTTGCCCGCGCCGTTCGGTCCAAGTAATCCCACAGCCTCGCCGCGTCGCACAGTCAGGCTTGCGCCGCGAACGACCGTGCGCTGTTTGAAGCTTTTCATCAATCCCGAGGCAGTCAGTTGCTGCTGACCGGCTGCGGCCTGGCGTTGCCGCCCAGGCATCATGCGCGGATCCTGTCTTGGCGGTCCGCGCCGCGCCTGCTGTCCCGCAGGATTATGTCTGTCCATAATCGCCATACAGTCTATGACCCATCTTGCGCACGCTCATGTTAAGCCCGGCGCGGTTTGTGAAAGAGTTCGTCCCAGTCTTGCAGCGCGCATCGGTGGTAGCGCACGTTTTACCCGGCATCAATCCACTGACACAATGTCATTTTTTCGGAGCTGAGCGCGACTTCGGCGAAAAAATGGCCCGTATCTGCTGTTTCGGTTTTTCGCCGCTTGCGGTCTCTGTCGAATTTTCAAAGCGGCTCAATCCCGTCTTCAAATCAATGATGAGGCGGTCACCCTTTATGGCGTTGAGCCCCTGGGAAAGCACGACATTGCCGCCGATCGTCACGAGTTGGGCGGGAACATCGAAGCGCGCCCAGTCGCTTGTCGCCGTCTGATTATCCTGCGTCGTCACCAGGACCTTTCCCTTCGCATTGATCTCGGAAATCTGGGAATCACCGCCAGGTCCGCCAGCAGCAGCAGCGTTGGTCTTATTCTTGTCCCGGGACACATAGTTGACTTGGATTTGCTTCGCCTTCAGCGAGAAATCTCCTTGCGTCGCTGTGACATTGCCGCTGAAAGTTGCGGTCTTCTGCTGATCGTTGACCTCAAGAGAGTCCGCTTCAATGTTGATCGGCTTGTCGGCATTGGCAGCATATCCGGCAGCGAGGCTGTTCCCGGGCGTTTGGGCAAAGCCCTGTCCGGAGAGCATGGCCGCCAATAGCAACCCGGTAAAAATGCTAAGCATACGGACTATCATTGATGTCCCTTCTCCGGCGCCCGTTCGAGATGGACGTTGACGCCACCTTCGAATATGACCCGCTTTTCGCTTGAGAACAGGGTCATCGCGTCAGCCTTGATCGTGCTTGAGTGAAACGAGAACTCAACGGGATCAGATGAAATCAGCTTGTCGGATTGAAGAAATGCCGTTGCTGTCTTGAGCTTGCCGGAAAAACCGGCGTCCCCTCCGATGACGACACCCTGCGTAAAGGTCAGCTCTTCCTTCTTGGAGTGAAAGACGCCGGACGGCGCGATAAGTGTGGTTGTCTCCTGGTCATTCGAGGTCAGCTTGGCGGAGATCTTGTTGAGCGTGATCAGCTCCGGATTCTTGACTTGCTGCGTCGCATCAATCGCACGAATGTCATAGATGCCGTATTTCTCATGAACACCATTGATCCGCGGATTCACCATTTTGAGACCGCCATCGGCAATTTCGAGCGAGTCGATACTCGCCTGGCCCTGGCCGCCATCGACTTCGACAGTTATCTTTTCCGGAATAAAATAGAGGCCGACAATGCCCAGCGTCAGCACAGGCAATGCGAGACGCAACAGCCTGACCAGCGTGCTGTGCCGTTTTGCTTCGCGAAATGCCTTGGTCCGGTCAGTCGCTGTCCGCAAGCTCGAAAAACGCACCGGAACCGGAAGCTGCCGGATATTGGTCTGTAAAGCCATAATCGCCAATGAGTCAGTGGTCAGGGCATCACTTCAGGGCAACACTATCACAGCTATATTGCGGCGCAAATGTGGGATCGTTCGGTGAAAAGTCCGAAGATAACTCCGGCTGCGCACGGACATTAATCAGAAAGCGCGGTCTTCCTGCCGCTCGTGTTCCGACTCTAACCTTTGGTTCCCAAGTGTCCCGGAACCCTAGTTCAGCCTTTGCTGGCGCCCGCGTCTTCTCCAAACGCCCCGCGACCTTCGTCCGGAGTCAAGCGTTTGGGACGCAACACGGTAAGGTTAATGCGCAAAGATTTCAGTGTCTTCCCAGCCGAGC
>CAYOUP010000050.1:0-12731 GCA_964407125.1 uncultured Hyphomicrobiaceae bacterium
GTGCTGCTGACCCGCGCCTGGTTCAAAATGTAGGTACCGCTGATATTGCCGGTTGATATGTGACCACCATGATTCTGGACTGTGCCAATGTTCAACGTGCGCTGGTTGATACCACCAAATGTAATGTTCTGATCCTGATTGGCGTTGGTGTTTTCAATGCTTGATACGGAAACTGCCGAAGCAGCGCCTGTTGCGCTTACACTGACTGATGCACCGTTACCGCTAACGTTACCAGTCTCGACACTAGTTCCAAAACCATTCCAGTTGTGCACATCACCAAAGTTCCAGGTTCTTTGCTGGATGATTTCGTTATTGCCCAAGATACCGATAGTTACGGCATCGAATTCGGGTGCATCGATGAAGCTTGCCGATACTGACGAAACGGCGCCGGTTGCTGAAATTGACAGGGAACTCCCATTTCCAGAAAGTACACCATCCAGATCAATATCTCCGTAGTTAACGACAGTGCCAAAATGTGTAGTAGTCTGGTTGACGTTATCGATATTTAGACTGACAGGATCTGCAATCGCAGCCGATGTTCCCGCCAGTAGCGACAAGGCAGCAGTGGCCCTTAGCAAACGTGTTGCTTTCATTTTAATGTCTCCAATTAATATAGAGTTTTCTAAAACCGTTATCAGGCAGTATTACCCGAGGTTTTGCCGCCTCCGGTTACGAGACCGTTTCCAGGAGGTCGGCGACTATTCCCCGGCAGCGATCCGCGGCCTTGGGGAATTCTTTCATCAGGACGTCCGCAACGCCCAGAGCGATCGGGCCGTTGAGCGCTTCGAATTGCAGACGTTCCTGATTGCGGAACACGACGGTTCCGGTGACGAGCAAGCTGTTGAAATCATGCCCGACCCCGACGCCGGCCTGCTGATATTTGACCGGGCGCTGAATCATGCTCATCTGCCGGTTCAGCCGCGTATTGGCTTCATCGAGCTGAACGGAAAGCGTGAGCTGAGCCCAGCCGAAACCTGCAACGGGGCCGATGCCCGCGACGCGCAGATCGGTGGACATCGGCGCATTGAAGTCGAGGCTGTTGAAAATGCCGTTGATCGCATAATTGGCGTTCAGCTCCCGCTTCGGCTGACCGAAATAGGTCGAGATGACATTACCGCCAGCTTTGCGGATAGCATCGGTAATGTAGGACGCGCTGCCGCCCTGGGGCACGAAATTGCCGGTTGCACCATTCGCCACCGCATTGATCTTGCCGGTGCTGTCGGCAAAACTTCCGACGACGAAAGTCCGTTTTCTCAGAACCCGCGTCTCGCGAATGCAACTCAAGACACGCTCGATCCGAGGATATGGCTGGACGGCTGTCGGCAGGGCGGATTGACTGACTTCGACAGCCGGGGGAGGCGCATCGAGATCGAGATGCGGAGTCGCCGCACAGCCACTGACACCAATAGAGGCAAGTCCTACGAGGATTATTCGCTTGAGCGTACAAAAATTACTTGTCATTGGAAGCGATCCTATCATTCTTAAAATATAGTTCTTTAGTTCACTGTATTATTTGCATTCTTGCCAGTGTTGATCTGGCCATTATTACTAACGCTTCCAGTGTTGGTGCTATCCTGACGTGCTGAGACGCTGATATCATTGCCGTCACCGAGGATCGTATTGCTGATGACGGATTGGCTGCCGATCGAATAGATATTGTAGTTCTCGCCCGAGCCGTTCGAATACAGCAGACCTTCCTCTGCCGAATTGACCTGTCCCGCGACGACGCCGTTCTGGACATGCATGGCCGATGATTCCAGCGCACCCTCGACCGTCGCGCCTGCGGGGGCTGTTCCCCACATGCTGCTTGCATCATATCCTTCTGAACCGGCGAGCGCTGGATTACTTAGAAAAAGCACAACAAATATCGTTGTGAGTCGAGTGTTTCTCACCTTCAATATCCCCCAATTATAGTCTAGTGCCAGTATATTAGATTTTATATTTTCGAAACGCGTGAGTGCCCAAACTCACAGAATTTAAATTATCTTTCCTGATCTAAAATCGTCGTTGCATTGTTTAATAGCTATTCTTCTGCGCCGACACAGTTCGGATATACACGTAGAAGGACATGCATATCTTAAGTTGTGGATTTCATGCAACAATGTGTGTGGGGGGAGGGAGCACGAAATTCAGTGTGCAATGCAGGTGCTAACTCTTTATTATTCTTTAGAACACTCAGTGTGCGGTTAAATAGTTTTCAGTTTGCTGAGTAGGATTTGAGGATCGTTCCCCAGTAAAAAAGCGAATATCGACTTAGCGACATTCGCTTTTCATTTCGTTTGCCGGTTCCACAAAATGGCTAACCGCCAGGTGCGAATTCCAGCTCGATCTGGGTGACGTCTTCGGGCGGCGACACGAGTTCGAGTGTGAACGTTGCGCTGTCACGCGGTCCCAGCTCGTCGGTCGGGACGGAAGCCTGCGCTTTCACAGGTGTGCCCGACGTATTTTGAACATTCACCAGTACCGGCGGCACCTTGACGGTTTCATCCGTAATGTTGACGACCTGGCCTCTGAGTTCGATAGCGGGCCTGCCGTCAATTTCACTCCATTTGTAATCGACGCTGGCAAAATCGACCTTGTTGAGTGCGACTTCATAACCAAGCACGCGGTACATATTGACTGTCCCCGGAAGCGCAGCCATGACCTCTTGCCGGAAATTGAAGACACCAAGCAGCAATCCGCCCATCAGCGACAGGAATGCAACCCATCCCGCTGCGACAGCGAGTCCGCTATGGCCTTGACTTGCCGGACCGTAAATCTGATCGTCATCGTCTTGCCGGTCGTCGCCGCTGAGACCGATCAGCGCTTCGTCGAGTTCGCTCTGTTCGATACGGCGTTCGGCTGCATCGTCGAATTGATCGGGATATAGAGCATCGTAATCCCGCGGCTCATCAAAACTCGCGAACCCGTTCGGCTCGTCGTTGAATTCCTCGCGCTCCTCATCCATACCGAAAGCCTGCGGACGGCCATTCTGCGGTGCGAACCTCCCAATTGTCGCGCGGTCCGCCTCCTGGTCGTCCTCATCGTCAATGGCGTCGTCATAGTCCTGGGGCTCGGAGTAATACGTCTCCTCTGTATCCGGCTCACCGGCGCCCAATCCGCGGCGCAGAAAACCGGGCGTCTCTTCATCGGCAGCTTCTTCTTCGGAATAGAAAGCTGGATCGCCATCCTGGTCAGTCTCGATTTCGTTCCGCGCAGACGCCGCAAAGGGAACGGCTTCAGACCCGTCTTCGAAAAATGCCTGCTGTTGATGAAGCTCCGATTCCGGTCCGCGAGCAGCATGGATTTCTTCATCCTCATCGCCGCTCCGGTTCCATTCCGCATCGTAGATGCTGCCATAAGGGCTTGAGGACTCCACTTCCTCAGCCGTACTGGCGGCAGCAACGTGCTCCTCTTCATCCGGCCTTTCAAGTGCGGACCGGAAGGTTTCGCGAATAACGGTTTCGGGATCCTCGTCTTCCTCCTCTTCGACGGAGGGCGCCGCTTTCTGAGCTCTCCATCCAGGCCCCATAAAGCGGCTTGACCAGTTTTCGTCTCCTATCGGAGCGGATGTTTCCTCGGTTTCCGGCCTGTCAGGCGCGACAACATGTTCAAGGGGGGCGTCTTCGTCCCCGTAAACTTCGGACGGGACTTCATATGCACCGGACGGTATCGGATAAGCCTGCCCGCTACCGGCATCCGGTCCCGGGGATGGCTGTCCGCGCTGCCACCAGGATCGCTTTCCTTGCCTGGCTGCAATCTCTTCCTCGGATACCGGTGATTCTGTAACATCGGTCTCAGGATCATCGTAGGCCGGTGTGACGGGCTGGTTCAACGGCGACATGGGCGCACGGCTGTCATTCTGTGGAGGAGTCCAGTCTTCTTCATCCGCGGAAGCCTCGGCATTTTCGTCATAGGCTGACGTGTCATGCTGATAATGAGCGTGCGGCTGATCGGAAGCGTCATCCGCCTGTACAGATGCAGAATCATCATAGTCGGCGCCAGAGGCTTCGCTCTGCGCATGCCATTGCTGTTCAGCCTGAGCCAATGCGGTATTGTCTGCCCTCTCTTCGTCAGGCAGGATATCCTCATCAGGCAAAGCGTCTTCCGGCGTAAGTTTCCACTGATGTGCACAACGTGCGCATTTCACGTTGCGGCCACCTTCAGGGATCGCCTTGTTGATTTTGTACCTGGTGGAGCAGGCAGGGCATTCAATTATTTGAGCCACGGTATTTCCCTTTGACCACATAGCTGGCTATAACGCTCACATAACTCCCTCGTCTTTGCTGAATTTCATTGATACTAGAGAGTCGGCTCAGCATAAAGGGCTGTAATATAGGCTGTTAATGTGTCCAGAAATGTTCCGGAGCTGCCGTGATCAGACTTGAAAAAATGGGTCTTCGCTACGGGCTTGGGCAGGAAGTGCTTCACGATGTCAGCTTTCATCTGCTCCCCGGTTCATTTCACTTTCTGACCGGTTCTTCAGGTGCTGGCAAGACCTCTTTGCTTAAAATCCTGTTTATGCAGCTTCGTCCGACGCGCGGCGGCGCTTACATGTTCGGCAAGAATGTCACGCGGGCAACGCCGGAACAGCGCGCAAGTCTGCGCCGCCGGATCGGCATCGTGTTTCAGGACTTCCGCCTGCTCGATCATATGACCACATGGGAAAATGTCGCACTGCCCTTGCGCGTGCATGGTAAAAGGCAATCGGAATATGCCGAGGACGTGACAGAATTGCTGAAATGGGTCGGTCTTGGCGAGCGGATGCATGCCTATCCGCCGGTCCTGTCGGGCGGTGAAAAACAACGTGCGGCGATTGCGCGCGCAGTCATCGGCAAGCCTGAATTGCTGCTCGCCGATGAGCCGACCGGTAACGTCGACCCGCAAATGGCGCGGAGGCTGCTGCGCTTGTTTATCGAGCTGAATCGCCTCGGTACGTCGGTCATCATAGCAACCCACGATTATCAGCTCATGACCCAGTTTCCAGCGCCGCGCCTTGTTCTGGACAAAGGCTCGTTGAACATTCATAGCTGAGCACAATGAACAAACACGCGCCAACGAACCACCTGCCTGCTGTCAAGCAGCCGGAAACGCCGAGGAAACGCTTTTCGTCCGGCAAGGCACCGATCGTGCCGCCCGGTTCCGTGACAGGCCGTGCGCTGATCTGGGTGATCGCTATCATGGGCTTCCTGTCGAGCCTGACGGCGGGCGCTGTCTATATGATCGACGATTCCCGGCGGGCCTGGCTGAGCGATGTCTCCAGCGAGGTGACAGTCGAGGTCAAGCCGCAGGGCACGAAGGAGGAAGTCGACAGACGCGCGAAGGAGATCACTGCATTCCTGACCGGACAGAACGGCGTGCGCAATGTCCGGCTGCTTACGCTTGACCAATCGGCGGAACTCGTGGAGCCGTGGCTGGGCCAGGTCTCGGCCATTAAGGAGCTGCCGTTTCCGAGACTGATCGCGGTCGAACTCAATCTCGACGATCCGCCGGACATCACGACACTGCGCGCTGCACTCCAGAGCAAGTTTCCGACCGCCTCGCTTGACGATCACCGCGCATGGCAGCAGCAGATCCGCCGCGTGACAGGGTCTCTTGCCCTAGCGGGTATCGCCGTCATGGCGCTGATGGCTGCGGCGACGATCGGAATCATCGTCTCTGCGGCCCGCAGCGCGATTGCCTCGAATAAGGACATTGTGGAAGTTCTGAACTTTGTCGGCGCGGAAGAAAAATTCATCGCGCGCCAGTTCGAGCTGCATTTTCTCAAGGTGGGCATCAAGGCCGGAATTGTCGGTGCGGTCGGCGCCGGGCTGGTTTTCTTCACCCTGCCGATTGTGACGGATATTCTGAGCGGGGCGGCGACGGATACCGAAATTCGCAGGCTGATCGGGACTGGCCGCATGGATGCGCTCGGTTATTGCAGCTTGTCGTTCGTAGTGCTTATCATCGCCGCGATCTGTTCGCTGACATCACGAATCGGCGTCCGCCGCATTCTGAACGCTCAAAATCAGTAAGCCTTTTGCGAAGAGGATTGAAATTGCTTCGCGCAGGGCTTATGGCCTCATGACTTGGTGAATCATGTCCATAGTCAAAGATATGAAGAGTTCGGTGGATATTCCGGTTGAAGCCCGCAAGCGGAAGCCCAGATGGCCGTGGCGCAAGATCATGTTCGGCGGATGTATCTTGCTGGCTATGGCCCTTGCTGCGGGCTTTGCGCTTTTCTTCAGTCTCATTGACATCCGTCCCGCCGCCGATCCGCCTGATGCCGACGCCATTGTCGTTCTGACGGGCGGGCCATTGCGGATCTCCGAAGCCGTCAAGCTGCTCATGCAGGGCAAGGGCGCGCGGCTGCTGATTTCCGGCGTCTATTCGGCGACAACACGATCCGAACTGGCGGCCATGTCGCCTGGGGACGACGAGCTTTTCAAATGCTGCGTGGATATTGGTTATGACGCGCACGACACGATCGGCAATGCTAATGAAACGAACAGCTGGGCGGAAGAATATGGCTTCAAGTCCATCATTGTCGTGACGGATAATTTTCACATGCCGCGCAGCCTTGCGGAAATCCGCCGCACATTGCCGGAGACACGGTTGATTCCGTTTCCGGTGCAACAGGAGAGCCTGCATCTGGAAGCGCCCTGGTCCTATCCGGGCACGCTGAAACTGCTTGCGCGCGAATATGTGAAATTCGTTCCCGCCTTTGCGCGCTGCGTCGCCATTCAGCTTACCCGCAGCCGTGGTGTGCGGGGCAGCACGCATGATTGCATGAACTCATCCGATCCGCAGTAACCCCATGTTGCGTTCGCTGCTCTTCGTTGCAGTCTTCTATATCAATAGTGCGGTCATCCTGATTCTCGGGTCGCCCCTGCTGTTCGGTCCGCGAAGCTGGGCGATGGCAGGGCTCAAATTCCACGCGCTGACCTCGATCTGGTGGATGCGGGTCATTGTCGGCACGAAACTGGAGGTACGCGGACGGGAAAACCTTCCGGAAGGTCCTGCACTCATTGCCTCCAAGCATCAATCGGCATGGGACACGTTCGGCCTTGTGCCGCTGACGCGCGATCCGGCGATGGTCATGAAGCAGGAGCTGCTTTCGATCCCGCTCTATGGCTGGTTTTCGCGGAAATTCGAGATGATCCCGATCCAGCGTGAACTCGGCCCCGCCACGCTTCGCCGAATGGCTCAGGAAGCGGCCTCGCGCGCGGCTCAGGGGCGCGACATCATCATTTTTCCCGAAGGCACACGGCGTGCGCCCGGCGCTCCACCCGCCTATAAGCCGGGCATCGCCCTGCTATACGACAAGCTGGGCATTCCCTGTGTGCCGGTGGCGCTGAATAGCGGGCTGTTCTGGCCGAGACGCAGCCTGATCCGGCGTCCGGGAACGATCATCGTCGAATTCCTGCCCGCCATCCCACCCGGCCTGCCACGCAAGGAATTTGCCGCGCGCCTGCAGGATGCGATCGAAACGGCGACTGCGCATCTGGTGGCTGAGGGTGGCACTGCGGATTGATTTTCTTATCACGGTTCATTCTTCAGCCAGAAGTCTGGGATTGCACACGACTTCCCAAAGATGGCCGGGTTCTGGAATTACCCGGCATAGCCGCCCCAAAAGGTTTTCCGAGCCGGTTTCACGAACCAGCCTCGCTGTAAACATTATTGGCGAGCGTGAATTCAGTCGGGCTATGCCCCGTCTTCCGATTCCGGCGTCATGCGCGACATCTATGCGGGAAAGCAGAGCGAGTTTGATACCATGCTTGACGTTGTTTTCAAATTCTACGGTGCCGATTGGGCCGCAATGATCTTCACTTTCGCTCAATTGCACCTTTTGGGCAGTAAGAAGCCCACGGGTTTCGTCTTCGGGCTGCTGGCAAATGTGAGCTGGACCATATTCGGCATCATGGCAGGCAGCATTGCCAATCCTCTCGCCAATCTTGTTTTCTTCGTCATGAACCTGCGTGGTCTCTACAAATGGCATCGCTCTTAGGTCACAATTTCCGCATGCCCATCCGCCACAGATGCCCGGCCATATTCCCAAATACATATATTTTGTGTTATAATATTATATAGCTACATCATATAGCGTAAAACACGCTTGACAAATAAGAACGTATAGAGAACATTAGCTTTCCGGCCAGCAGGTCTTTATGTCATCCCGTGTCGCGTAAGGAATTGTAATGTCTCGTATCGCGCTTCCCGCAATCTCCCGGAAGATCTGGGAGGAAAAATATCGGTTCCAGCCTGAACCGGGCCGGTCCGAAGGTTCGATCGAGCAGAGCTGGCGGCGTGTGGCTCATGCCGTGGCCGGTGTTGAACCGGAGAGGCATCGCGCGCGATGGGAAGAGGCGTTTTACGGCGCGCTGTCAGGCTTTGAATTCCTTCCAGGAGGGCGGATTCTTGCCGGTGCCGGAACGGGCAGGCGCGTGACGCTCTTCAACTGCTTCGTCATGGGCCGCATCGACGACGACATGACGTCGATCTTCGACAGCGTCAAGGAAGCGGCGCTGACCATGCAGCAGGGCGGCGGCATCGGCTGCGATTTTTCGACTTTGAGGCCAAAGGGCTCGCCGGTGCGCGGCGCGGGAGCCGATGCATCCGGTCCGGTCAGCTTCATGGATGTGTGGGACGCCATGTGCCGCACGATCATGTCGGCCGGCTCCCGGCGCGGCGCGATGATGGCGACGCTATCCTGCGATCATCCCGACATCGAGGCATTCATCGAGGCGAAAGCCGATCCGGCGCGGCTACGCAATTTCAATCTGTCTGTCCTTGTCAGCGATGCCTTTATGGATGCGGTCGAGCATGATGCGGACTGGCATCTGAAATTCGCCGGACGCATTTACAAGACGCTTCCCGCACGCCAGCTTTGGGACAAGATCATGCGGTCTGCCTATGATTATGCCGAACCCGGCGTGATCTTCATCGACCGTGTCAATGCGACGAACAATCTGCGTTATTGCGAAACCATCCATGCAACGAACCCTTGTGGCGAGCAGCCTTTGCCGCATTACGGGGCCTGCCTGCTGGGATCGATCAATCTGGCAAAGCTGGTGCGCGAGCCGTTCACAGCCGCAGCGAGGCTGGATGAAACGCGCCTCGCCGAACTGGCCGAACTCGCAGTTCGCTTCCTCGACAATGTGATCGGCATATCGAGATTTCCGCTCGTACCGCAGCATATCGAAGCGGAAGCGAAAAGACGGATTGGCCTTGGCGTCACAGGTCTTGCTGACGCGCTGATCTTTTGCGGCAAGCATTACGGGTCGGAAGAAGCTGCGGTGCTTGCCGGGCGCTGGATGGCGATCATCGACAGGGCCGCCTATCGCGCAAGCGCCAGGCTTGCTGCGGAGAAAGGCGTGTTTCCGCTTTATGATGCGGAGCGCTTTGCCGAGAGTCCTGCCTGGCAGCGTCTCGATGAAGAAACGCGGGCGTTGATCGGCGCACATGGCCTGCGGAACGGCCAGCTGACATCGGTTGCCCCGGCAGGAACGATTTCACTCCTTGCCGAAAATGTCTCCAGCGGCGTCGAGCCGGTCTTCGATTTCGCCTATGCGCGGCGTGTGCTGACGAAGTCCGGTACGGCCCGTGAGGAACGGTTGGAGGATTATGCTTACGCAAAGTTCAGGGAGATCTGCGGGGACGACGTCCCGCTGCCTGAATATTTCGTGTCGACGCAGGACCTGAAGCCCGAAGATCACCTGCGGATGCAGGCGGCATTGCAGCGTTACGTCGATGCCTCGATATCAAAAACCGTAAACTGCCCGGCAAATCTGGACTTTGAAGATTTCCAGGCGCTTTACCTGGACGCCTTCAGGATGGGGCTGAAAGGGTGTACCGCGTACAGGCCAAACAGGGTCACGGGCAGTGTGATCGCACAACTCCCGAACCGCCGCGCCACTCCACCGCATGCCAATACGCCGGTAAAAACCCTGCCCGCCGTCGCTAACGACACCATTCGCTGTATGGAATGCGGTTAGAAAATGCCGTTCTCTGGCTGGGCCGAAAGTGGACTATTTAGCGCGGGATGATTGGCGCGGAAAACCGCGCTCACTCTCCCTCATCCCGCTGTTAATGCTTCATGACTGAACCGAATTTCTGATTTCTTGCAGGGTGCTGCGGCTCGTCTTCGTCGATCAGGCACCCGTCCTCTTCGTCGAGATTGGCCATGCTGTGCGAAAGCGGTTCTTGCGCCACTTCGAATGCCATGCGGCGCATATGTTCCAGCGTGAGAGCCGCATTACGGATATGCTCCGCGCTTGCTTCCAGATCAGGATCCAGTGACATTTCGAAATACAGGTTCCAGAGTTTTTTTATGAGTTCGGGGACAGGTTGTGATTTGCAAGCATTTCTGGAATTGGAGGTCGTCATACTCGTACCTTACATTTCCCGGGCGCTCGCTGATGAGCGCAGAAAACATATTCAACGCGCTTTTGAAATTTGTGGCTACGATTTTTTGTCAGTTATCGTTCACAATTATAATTCAGCTATTTCAATGGGATGGATCGTATACAATTTTCCTGTAATTTCATGCATATCGATTGAGCCATGCGCACCATCTCCCGTCGTCTCCTGACAGAGATGTATGCGACCTTATGAGAATAAAACGTCGCGGCGCGTTCCTATAGGCTTCGACTTAGGTTAGCTTGCAGCACGGTGTATGCGAACGCATAATATTCAAAACGAAATTGGGAGGAGCAGAATGAGCACACCCATAGTCCATCCGGTCCCGGAAATTTGGGAAAACTCTGCCTATGTCAACGGCGCCAAATACCGTCAGATGTATGAAGAAAGCGTTGCCGATCCCGATGCCTTCTGGGGCGAGCATGGCAAACGCATTGACTGGATCACCCCATATACGAAGGTCAAGAACGCCAGCTATGCGCCTGGGAACATCTCGATCAAATGGTTTGAAGACGGCACGCTGAACGTTTGCGCCAATTGCGTCGACCGCCATCTCGCCACGCGCGGTGACCAGGTCGCCCTGATCTGGGAAGGCGACGATCCGAAGATGGACGTCAAGATCACCTACAGGGAACTTTACGGGCATGTCTGCCGCTTCGCCAATGTTTTGAAAAAGCTGGGCGCGAAGAAAGGCGACCGCATTACGATCTATATGCCGATGATCCCGGAGGCCGTTTATGCAATGCTGGCCTGCGCCCGTATCGGTGCAATTCATTCGGTCGTCTTCGGCGGCTTTTCGCCTGACAGCCTTGCGGGCCGTGTCCATGACTGCGAGTCGAACATCATCATCACAGCCGATGAGGGTGTGCGCGGCGGCCGCCATATTCCGCTCAAAAAGAATACCGATGCGGCGGTTGAAAAATGTCCAACCGTGGAAAAGGTGCTGGTGATCAAGCGCACCAATGGCTCCGTTGACTGGAGAGATGGCCGCGATCATTGGTATCACGAGGAAATGGCGACGGTCCCCGCCGATTGTCCCCCGGAAGTGATGAATGCGGAAGATCCGCTATTCATTCTCTATACCTCCGGTTCGACCGGCCAGCCGAAAGGCGTGCTGCATACATCCGGCGGTTATCTCGTCTACGCTTCGATGACGCATCAATATGTCTTCGATTACAAGGACGGCGACATTTTCTGGTGTACGGCTGATGTCGGCTGGGTTACGGGCCACAGCTACATCGTTTACGGGCCGCTCGCCAATGGCGCGACGTCGCTCGTTTTCGAGGGCGTGCCAAATTATCCTACCGCCTCGCGCTTTTGGGAGGTCGTCGACAAGCATCAGGTAAACACCTTCTATACTGCGCCAACGGCTATCCGCGCGCTGATGGGGCTTGGCGATGACTTCGTCAAGAAAACCAGCCGCGCTTCGCTCAAGCTGCTTGGTACTGTCGGCGAGCCGATCAACCCGGAAGCCTGGGAATGGTATTATCATGTGGTCGGAGAAACGCGCTGCCCGATCGTCGATACGTGGTGGCAGACCGAAACCGGCGGCATCCTGATCACGCCGCTCCCTGGTGCAACGCCGCTCAAACCCGGCTCAGCCACCAATCCTTTCTTCGGCATCGAGCCCGCACTCGTCGATGCGGAGGGCAATCTGATCGAGGGGGCAGGATCGGGCAATCTGGTCATTACCCAAAGCTGGCCCGGTCAGATGCGCACCGTCTATCAGGACCATGAGCGTTTCGAGCAGACCTATTTCTCGGCCTACAAGAATATGTACTTCACGGGCGATGGCTGCCGCCGCGATGAGGACGGCTATTATTGGATCACCGGCCGCGTTGATGACGTGATCAACGTGTCCGGCCACCGCATGGGAACGGCGGAGGTCGAGTCGGCGCTTGTCGCTCATCCCAAGGTCGCCGAAGCTGCCTGTGTCGGCTATCCGCACAATATCAAGGGACAGGGCATCTATGTCTATGTGACCCTGATGGCCGGCGATGAACCGTCCGAGGAGCTTCGCAAAGAGCTGCGCGATTGGGTGCGCAACGAGATAGGGCCGATCGCTTCACCTGACCTGATCCAGTTTGCGCCGGGCCTGCCGAAAACGCGTTCCGGCAAAATCATGCGGCGCATTCTGCGCAAGATCGCCGAGGATGACTTCGGCAATCTTGGCGATACTTCGACGCTTGCAGAACCTGCTGTCGTCAATAATCTGATCGACAACCGTATGAACCGCGCAGATGGTTGAGCCGGACTGTTCAGATTTGATCCAGATAGGAAGACGCGCGACTTGACGTTGCTAGTGCATTGACACATTCACATGGTTCATGCGTCAGCGCACTAGCTCTTTGTTT
>CAYOUP010000051.1:0-2693 GCA_964407125.1 uncultured Hyphomicrobiaceae bacterium
TGACATTTGAGTCCCTCCCGCCATACGGCTTGATTGAGGCAAGTGTTTCAAATGTTGGATTCGAACCACTAGCAGCGGGCAGGCGTCGCGCGCGGGTATCCTCAATTCATATTCGGTAGTATACTGTATCTCTTTGCTTTGACTGGAAAGGTTGACGCCGATGGGCTGGCCTTCCTTTTATCTTTGCTTTGGCCTTGTCGCAGCATCATTTGCCAGCGCGTCGGCAGCCGATGCCGAAAGGAAATGCTATTGCCGTACCGCGACGGGCCAGAGGCTGGAAGTCGGCACGGTGACATGCCTGAAAACGAATTACGGTTTGCAGGAAGCCCGCTGCGGGATGGTGCTGAACAATACGGCCTGGATATTCACCGGAAATAAATGCCCGATTGCAAGCCTCGGCGATAAGCACAACGCCATTGCATTCGCGCCGGAGGTCCAAACCAAGGACAAGCCGACATCGACCGCAGGGCAATGCAGACCGGGTTGAGAAACGCGTACCTGCAATAAATCTTTTCTCACATTCCAGTCCAAACGGCTTCGCATCCCGCAATTGCCTGAAACACCGATTTTCTATAGTGTCCGGCTACGCGGCACGCACGATCTTTGCGGCCGGAGCGATAAAGGCTTAGGATTTGTCCTGTAGTCTTGACCGTTATTGAACGGAGCTACGCAATATGCGGCAACGCATTCTGTTTCTGGCAATACTCCTGGTGCTCGCTGGCGGTCAACTCGCTCACGCGGCAACGAGCACGGCCCTGCTGCGCGTGCAGGAGGGGACCGCAGCCCTGCTGCGCGGGCAGTTCGAGCGGGCGGTCCAGTCTTTTGACCGTGCGCTCACAGAAGGTGATCTGTCGAAGGAACGCACGGCCAGTATTTACAGCGACCGCGGTGTCGCGAAATGGCGGCTGCATCGCTATGACGACGCGCTCGCCGATCTCAACAAAGCCATCGAGCTCGACGATGCATCCGCCACCAGCTTCAACAACCGCGCGACGGTTCTGATCGACTTGGGGCGCTTCGAGGAAGCCATCAAGGATCTCGACAGGGCAGTCACACTCGCTCCCGGCTATGGCGTCGCCTATAATAATCGCGGCAATGCCCATTATCAGCTCGGAAAATATGACGAGGCGCTGAAGGATTACGGCAGGGCCACCCAGCTTTTGCCTGCAAATGCAGTCCCCTTTAACGGGCGCGCCCAGGTTCAGGAACTTCTCGGCCGTCCCTATTCGGGTCTGCGCTACATAACGCGCGCGATCGCGCTTAACGGAAAATATACGGCCGCCTATCGCAACCGCGCCGTTCTCTATCAGCGGCTGGAGCGCAATGACGCAGCGCTTTCGGATTACGAGCAGCTCATCAAGCTCAATCCGCAGGACGCCGACCTGTATATCGGCCGCGGCCAAGTTCATTTGAGCGAGAAGAAGCCACGCGGAGCTGCGGAGGATTTCACCAAGGCCATCGAAATCGACCCTGTCAGCGCACAGGCTTATCTCGGCAGAGGGACGGCGAATATCGCGCTGGAAAAATATGATCTGGCGCTTGCCGACCTCACCCAGGCCATCACTCTCGAAAGCGAACTTGCCGACGCCTATGTAAAGCGCGCCGAAGCGCATTTCCATACGGACAATCCGGAAGCCGCCAAGACCGATCTCGCCAAGGCGGTTGAACTTCAGCCCCGTTCCGCGGAAGCCTACAAGCTCAAAGGCCGTATGAGCGAGGCGGCTGAAAATTTACCCGAGGCGATCGGGTTTTACCGCAAGGCGCTCGAATTCGATCCTTTCATCGAAGATGTGAAGGAAGCGCTTGAACGCCTTGGCGCCGAAAATACCACGCCTCATGCAACAATCGGCGAACCGGTCAAGGGCTGGGAAATCATCAATCCGTTCGGCAACCGTTACGTCGCGACCAACCCGGAACATCCTGAAATCAAAGTGTTACTCGAAATGTATGGCGAGGGTCAGCCGCGCATTCTCGACTGGACGCCATTGTCGGAACATCTGCAAGGCTTTGGTTTGCTTCGCTATGCAGCCGGACGTCTGCCGAATGCCCTCAGCGAAGATCAGGTTTACGAATTCGTCGCCATTATCGACACCCGCAAAAATCTTGTCGTTTCCATCGAGCCATATCTGACCGATGGTCATGAAGCAAAATGGGCCTGGTCCAAAACCGGGGTGGTCGTAACCGATGCGGAAGGCGTTATCAGCGCTCATGAACTTCGTGCACTTCCCAAGCCGAAACCCCAGCCTCAGATCGTGCAGGATGACCGCCCGTGGTATGAAGACGAGCCGCGGCGCTACCGCCGCCGTTCGAAAGGTCTGTTCGACTGGCTGTTCAATTAATCGCTTTCTTGCATTTGCCGCGGCGCTAACAGCGCTCTTCGCTGCCGCGGCCTACGCGCAATCGCAGCGCCTGCCTGAGCTTGGCGCCAATATCTCATCGGTCACGGTTTCCGGGTTGTCATCCGGCGCCTATATGGCAGGCCAGTTCCACATCGCCCATTCCACTATCGTGAAAGGCAGCGGCATCGTTGCGGGCGGTCCCTATGGCTGCGCGAGAACACCCGGCTCACAGCTCAACCCGTTCTGGTTTCAGCAGGTCCTTGCCTGGAATCTACAACGCTCCCTGACCTCATGCATGGACGATGGCTGGTGGTTTTATTCGACCGTTCCGTCCCCGTCCTATCTGCTTGATTA
>CAYOUP010000051.1:2793-12714 GCA_964407125.1 uncultured Hyphomicrobiaceae bacterium
ATGACCAGGCGGGGGAAATCCTGAACTGGCTTGCTGGTCCGCTGGAGACGCGCACTGCCCCGGACGAGGCCGGTTTCATTCGGTTTTCGCAAGGCGAGTTCATAAACGATCCCAGCCGGGCAAGCATGGGCGGTGAAGGCATGGCCTATATCCCTGAGCGCTGCCGCACGCAAGGCGGATGCCGGGTTCACATCGTCTTTCACGGTTGCCGTCAGGGGCTGGAACAGCCGGAGATCGGCGAAACATTCGTCAGGCAATCCGGATATGCGGGCTGGGCGGAAAGTAACGCCATCATCATCCTGTTCCCGCAGGCCACCAACAGCACGCTCAACCCCAAAGGCTGCTGGGACTGGTGGGGCTATACGGGGCCGGACTTTCTGACAAAAGATGCACCGCAAATGCGCGCAGTCGAAGCCATGCTGGAGCGGTTGGGGCACGTACGGTAATGAGCAGTTAAGAGCAAGGCGGCATTTTTTCTTGCCCTTCTCACTTAAAGCAGCATATTAAGGGCACGATTTAGAAACGCAGATATCTGAGCCATTCATGAATCCGTTGTGCGACAACATGGATTTAGAGATACTGGAGGCACCCGCTTTCCGTACTGATGGCTCGTGCGCAATTCCCCTCACCCTATCCCAGCTTCTCCTCCTTAGCCGCCCCTGAGCGCCGTCCGGCCTTTGCTGGGTGCTTAGGGGATTTTGGATAACCGGAAAACGGATGGTTTTTCGGAGCAAGGATTTGAACGCCAAAATCATCATGGGACACGTATAATGAGTGAGACATCCGAGAACGCAGCCCAGAGCGGCTCCGAAGTGAGTGAGAAAACGCGCGACCGCGTTTACATCTTCGACACGACCTTGCGCGATGGCGAGCAATCGCCCGGCGCATCCATGACGCTGGAGGAGAAGCTCCAGGTTGCCGAAATCCTCGACGAAATGGGCGTCGACATCATCGAGGCCGGATTTCCGATCGCATCCAACGGTGATTTCGAGGCGGTCCGCGAGATTGGCCGCATCGTGAAAAACGCCGTCGTCTGCGGACTGGCGAGAGCCGGGGAGAAGGATATCGACCGTGCCGGGGAAGCCCTGCGCAACGCGAAGCGCCCCCGTATTCACACCTTTATCGGCACCTCGCCCCTGCACCGCAAATACCAGCTTCAGATGGACACCGAGCAGGTTTATGAAGCCGTCATCAGCTCCGTTACGCGCGCGCGCAATCTCAGCGACAAGGTCGAATGGTCGCCGATGGACGCCACGCGCACCGAGCCGGATTTCCTGAAGCGCGTCGTCGAAGCCGCAATCAAGGCCGGGGCGACGACGATCAATATTCCGGATACGGTCGGTTATGCGACGCCTGAAGAATTCGGCGCATTGATCAGGATGCTGCGCGAAGAGGTGCCGGGCGGCGATACGGTGATTTTCTCGACGCATTGCCATAACGATTTGGGACTTGCGGTCGCAAATTCGCTGGCCGGGGTTCATGCGGGTGCGCGGCAGATCGAATGCACGATCAATGGCCTGGGCGAACGTGCCGGGAATGCCGCGCTTGAAGAAGTCGTCATGGCGATCGAGACGCGTGGCGATGTGCTGCCCTTCCGCACGGGCGTCAATACCAAGCTGATTACGCGCGCATCGAAGCTGGTCTCAGCCGTCTCCGCTTTCCCCGTACAATACAATAAGGCGATTGTCGGCAAGAACGCATTCGCGCATGAAAGCGGCATCCATCAGGACGGGGTTCTGAAAAATGCCCAGACCTATGAGATCATGACGCCGGAAAGCGTTGGCTTGAAAGAGTCCTCGCTGGTCATGGGCAAGCATTCAGGCCGCCACGCCTACCGCGAGAAATTGCAGGAAATGGGCTATCAGCTTGGCGAAAATGCTTTCGAATCCGCGTTTCAGGCCATGAAGGATCTGGCGGACAAGAAGAAGCATGTGTTCGACGAGGATATCGAGGCCATTGTCGATCAGGGCATGGCGACGGCCTTGGACCGCATCAAGGTGCTGTCGCTGACGGTGATTGCCGGCACCGGCGGCCCGCAGAAAGCGACGATTACGCTGGATGTGGACGGGCGGCACCAGACCGCCGAAGCCAATGGCGACGGCCCTGTCGATGCAACCTTCCGTGCGATCCGCGAGATTGTTCCGCATGAGGCCAAGCTGCCACTCTTTCAGGTTCACGCCGTTACCGAAGGTATGGATGCGCAGGCCGAAGTCAGCGTGCGGCTTGAGGAAGGCGGCAGGAGCGTAACAGGGCGCGGCTCGGATACGGATACGCTCGTCGCTGCGGCCCGCGCCTATGTCAGTGCGCTCAACAAGCTGATGAACCGCCGCGAAAAAGCAGCGCCTGAAACGATGAGCGCAATTTAGCCGCGGTTGTTTCCCAGCATTGACTGGAATCACCCTTGACGAAAAAAAGCTCCCCTCTCAAGAGAGGGGAGCTTATCAAAGTCCATTACCGGGAGGTTACCATTCAAATCGGCGGGGAGTGCCTTTTTGAACGGCAGACTGCTGTTCTGTTCAATTCCAGGACAGCAGGGGCTTGTAATATAGCAAAGAGGCTTAAATATATTGGCCAATATAAATCTGGCCGACCCAGTTTTACTTTATTTAGCAACCTTAAAACAAAGCTGCTTCGCCCGTTTTATTATTATATTTGCCCAAATAAAATAACAGTGATCAAGTCAACATAAAATAGCAACGAAAGATTGCATTCGGAAATTTGGCCTTTTTCACTTCCATAATTCTGTTTTTAATCTTCGCGTTAAGAAGACACTAGCACTTTGCTTTGCATACGAAAGTGTGATTCGCCACAATTTGGCCTAAAGGGAAACAGTTGTGGCATTTTTGCAATTCAACCTGCGGGGGCAAGCTAATCGGACTGCTCACCCGAGGCATTTCGCACCATCCGTTCAAGTTTTTCCACATCCCTGACGATAAGCGAACGTCCCCGGCGCTCCAGAATCCCCAGCTGTTTCAGGCGGCTGACCTCGCGGGACACGGCTTCGCGGTGGGTACTGATACGGCCGGCAATTTCCGAATGGGTGGGTGCGGGAGAAATCTCTTTCTGCGGGCCGCTGCCGTGCGCGGCATGGGCCATTCTCAACAATTCCGTCTGTATACGGCTCGTTACGCCGAGCGTACTGTATTCTATAATGCGGCTGGTAAGCGAGCGCAGGATCGAGACGAGATGGCTCAGGACAAAACGCATGAAGCGCGGATCATTCTGCATCAGTTCATGAAAGAGCTGCGCGCTGATACTGATGGCCCGGCAGTGTTCGACCGCTTCGACCGAGGCCGACCTGTTTAACCCGTCAATGGCCGAAAATTCACCAAACAGCGATCCGGTTTCAAGCCTTCTGAAATTGACGGCCTTGCCGCTCGCCGAATAGACGATCACCCGGGCAAAGCCGCTGACCAGAAGATAGACGTCCTTGAGTTCATCGGCCCTGCCGATGATTTCCTGCCCCTTCTCATAGGTATGGCGAATGCCGGCCTGTTCGATACGTTCGATCGTTGCAGCGGATACGGATTGCCCAAGCAACGTACAACCGACCCAGGATCGGTTTTCCTCCCCATTTTCAGATACCATCTTCAAGCGCCCTTTTTTCAGCTCAGTATATCGCGATCAGGCCGTAGTGATATAAAAGCCTACGCGATTGCCGGATGTTTGATCATCCCCCTTTATTGCAGCAATCCTTATTGACAAATGCGTGTATTTTTTGATGCTACAATCATTGGTTGTTAATTGTCCCTTCGGACGCTTTCAGTTCAGTTTCGAGTTAGTAAGAGGAAGCTTATGGAGCGAAGGCTTGCCGCGATCGTCGCGGCGGATGTATCGAATTACAGTCTTCTGCTCAGCCGTGACGAGCAGACCACGCTCAAGACACTCAACAGTCTCATTGACGAAATACTTGCTCCCGCAATTGCCCGGTATGACGGCCATATCATTCGTTTGATGGGCGATGGATCACTTATTGCATTCAATAGCGCGCTACATGCTGTGAAATTCAGCGTTGATGTACAGCGCATTATGGCCAAACGCAAGTTTTCAGAAAGATCATCGGGAAAAATTGAATTCAGAATTGGAGCAAATCTTGGAGATATAGTGCGTGAGCGGAATGATATTCATGGCGATGGCATAAATGTCGCCGTCAGGCTCGAAGAGATTGCTCAACCTGGAGGCATTTGTCTATCGGATACACTATACAGACAGGCAAAAAACGCCATCAGCGAAGAATTGCAACCGATCGGAGAGCGTTATCTGAAAAATATCGAGGAGCCCGTGCTCGTATGGCGCTGGCATCCTGAATCTCTCCGTGATTACAAGGAGAATGGTACGTCTTCATCGCCAGTGAAGAAACATTTCGGACGTCAGATCCTCGACCCGAAAGTGACGTCCTCAATGGTCGATCTCTATATGCGTTCCGCGCGGCTTGCCTTGTCCGAAGCTTTTGACGCCATGCTGACCAGACCGCGAACCGAAGCGGGGATGGACCTGCGGGACATTCATACAATTATACAAAACAGCCTTAATGGTGCACACGATCCGTTGGGCCCAATCTATATCGAAAGCTGCCGTAGCGCACACACTATGCCGCAGACGCTGGGGGAATTTCTCACTGATGCGGTCAGCGGCAACGACATCGTCTTTACCGTTGAAATGCTGCAATCGATACGCAACATACTCTTATCGTCACGAAGCATCGCCAGAAAACGGACTGCGCTGATGCAACTCTGCTCCGATTTTCTGCATGAAAGAGAACTGCCTCACGTGAAGGCGGCGATCCGTTTCGCATTTGTCGAAGCATAAGCCTCACGATATTTGCCGCAAGCCATGCGAAGAGACTTGAGAATGACACGGGGCAACGTTACAACGCAGCCTCAATTATCCTGATCGACAAGATGGTGCTTATGGCTGCGGTTCAATACGTTTACACGCTTCAGAAACTCTCAAAGACCTATCCGGGTGGCAAGCAGGTCATCAAGGACATCAGTCTTTCATTCCTGCCGGACGCCAAGATCGGCGTGGTCGGTGTGAACGGCTCCGGCAAATCGACGCTTTTGCGCATCATGGCCGGGCAGGATACCGAGTTCAACGGTGAAGCCTGGTCGGCGGAGGGTATTCGCGTCGGCTATCTCCCGCAGGAGCCCCAGCTCGACGAGACCAAGGACGCGCTCGGCAATGCGATGGAGGGCGTGGCGGAAAAGAAAGCCATGGTCGACCGCTATAACGAGCTGGCCATGAACTACTCGGACGAGACCGCCGAGGAAATGGCCAAGCTTCAGGACATTATCGACTCGCAGGATCTGTGGGATCTCGACGCACAGGTCGAGCAGGCGATGGATGCGCTGCGATGTCCGCCTGGCGATGCCGATGTGTCGAAGCTTTCCGGTGGTGAACGCCGCCGCGTCGCACTGTGCCGGCTTCTGCTCTCCAAGCCCGACATTCTACTGCTCGACGAGCCGACCAACCATCTCGATGCCGAGACCGTCGCCTGGCTGGAACGCTATCTGAAGGATTATGCCGGTTGCGTCATCCTCGTCACTCATGATCGTTACTTCCTCGACAATCTCACCGAATGGACGCTCGAACTCGATCGCGGTCAGGGCGTGCCCTATAAGGGCAACTACTCAAGCTGGCTTGAGCAGAAAGCCAAGCGGATGCAGCAGGAAGGCCGCGAGGAGGAAGCCAAGCAGCGTACGCTTTCCCGCGAGCTGGAATGGATCCGCTCAAGCCCGAAAGCGCGGCAGGCCAAATCCAAGGCGCGTATCAAGGCATTCGACGAAATGTCCAAGGATACGGGCCGCGATCAGATCGGCCGCGCGCAGATCACCATCCCGACAGGTCAGCGGCTTGGCGGCGTGGTGCTCGAAGCGGAAGGGCTGACCAAGGCATTCGGCGACAAGCTTCTGATCGATGGTCTCGAATTCAGTTTGCCGCCTGGCGGTATCGTCGGCGTGATCGGGCCTAACGGCGCGGGCAAGACGACATTGTTCCGCATGATTGTCGGCCAGGAAGAGCCGGACGCCGGTTCGATCCGGCTCGGCGACACCGTGAAGCTCGGCTATGTCGACCAGTCGCGCGACGCGCTCGATCCGAAGAAGACGGTCTGGGAAGAGATTTCCGGCGGCAATGACGTGATCATGCTCGGCAAGCGCGAAGTGCCAAGCCGCGCCTATTGCGGCTGGTTCAACTTCAAGGGGCCGGACCAGCAGAAGAAAGTCGGGCTACTCTCCGGCGGCGAGCGCAACCGCGTCCATCTCGCGGTGATGCTGAAAGAGGGCGGCAATCTTCTGCTGCTCGACGAACCGACCAACGATCTTGACGTCGAAACCTTGTCATCGCTCGAAGCCGCGCTTGAGGATTTCCCCGGCTGCGCCGTAATCATAAGCCATGACCGCTTCTTCCTTGACCGCATTGCCACGCATATTCTCTCCTTCGAGGGCGACAGCCATGTCGAATGGTTCGAGGGCAATTTTGAGGCTTATGAGGAAGACAAGCGCCGTCGCCTGGGCGACGCCGCCGTCGAGCCGCACCGCGTGACGTTCAGAAGGTTCGAGCGGGCCTGAGCTATCGGGGCAATTGGTAACGAATGGTGACGGTTGCGCCTTTGCCTTTCGGCGGAGCAGACAGCAACTGATCACCTGCCCTCATTTCGCGGTACAGAACGCTGCAACAGGTCGGCATCTGGTGGTTGGTTTGTGACGGATAGCCTCCAAGTTCACGATGAAGTGCACCAGAGTTCACATCAACATAAGCGAGCCCTTCTGCGCTCGCCCGAGTAAAGTACTCATCTAACCGTGAACGAAATTCCTGCGCATTTGGCATCGGATCGTGCTCCAAATGCTCTTTCGTTAAAGCGCATTTCCGGCTCCATCCATACGAAAGAATACTGTCAGGCGCGGGAATACAGCCAAAGCGCTATAAAGTCTTCGGCGGCGTTGTTTCATCCGCGGCCTGACGCTTCAGACGGCCTTTGCGCGCCAGATAACGCTCACGCAGGATGACAATCATACTTGAACTGATGATGATTACCGCTCCGGCAATGATGTTCAGCGTCGGAACTTCGGAGAAAGCCAACCAGCCGAAAAGCGTCGCCCAGATGATCTGCGTATAATTCAGCGGAGCGACCAAGCCGGCAGGCGCATATTTGAACGCGATCGTCAGGCAGAGCTGCATCGTGAAACCCGCTATTCCGAGCCCGACTATATAAGGCACTTCCTGCCAAAGCGGTGTATGCCAGACAAAGGGCATGATCGGAGCGACCATCAACGTGCCGAGGAGAAGAAAATAGAAGGTCACAGTCTGCGGCGCTTCGCTCTGCCCGAGCAGGCGCAGCATGATTCCAAGCGCGGCCGCCACAAACGCGCCACCGAGCGCGAAAACCGTGCCCCAAAGACTCCAGTCATTCCCGCCACCGCCCGGCTGCACGACGATCAGGACGCCGATAAAGCCCATCACCACCGCCGTCGAACGATAGGGACCCACCGCCTCTCCCAGAAAAATCATGCCGAGAATCGGGATGAACAGCGCCGAGGCGAATAGGACCGAGGTCGCGTTCGCCATCGGCAGCAGCGAGAACGCACCGAATACCATGATCACATTCGCTGTCCCGACAAGTGCACGGATGGCGATGATTCTCGGCCTGCTGCGAATGCGCAGCAATCCCCTTTGCGATGGAAATGCCAGAAGCACCGCAAAAGGCAAAAGCGCGATCACATTGCGCCAGAATGCGATTTCGGCCACGTTGAGCCGCTCGCTCAAGAGCTTCGCGAACAATGTCATGAAACTGAGCGCAAGGAAGGCGGTAAGCCCCATGAGCATGCCGAAAAGCGGAGAGTCGGCGGAAGCGGTTGCCGGGGACGCGCTTGCGTCCCGGTCGGTCTTGCTGATGGTCATTTGTCAGACATTATGAGAAGATGCGTAAGACAGATCCGGCGCATCTTGTGATTTGCACTTCGGATTTTAGCATGAGCCAGTCCCCCAAAGTCAAAGTTTTCTGTATACAATAATACCGGGCGGTCAGCTCGGTTTGCGTAGCCTCATGCAATAGGCCCCTTGCAAAGCCCTTATGGTAGGGCACATATTCAGGTCATGGAACCAAGGTGATGAGAATGACGTCCAGAGAACGCCCGAAGGTCATGACACTGACAGATGCTGCGGCGCAGCGGGTCAAGCAGATCATGGCAAACAGCGATGATAATGTTGTCGGCCTGCGCATCGGCATCAAAAAGGGCGGCTGCGCCGGTATGGAATATACTATGGAGTATGCCAGCGAACAGCAGCAGCATGAGGAAGTCGTCGAGGACAAAGACGTCAAGATCCTGATCGAGCCCAAGGCCATACTGTTCCTTCTGGGCACCGAGATGGACTACAGAACGGAAAAACTGTCATCAGGTTTCGTTTTCAACAATCCGAATGCCACCAGCGCATGCGGCTGCGGTGAATCTGTCGCGATTACGCCTGCAAAGCTCGATGCTTGAGAATTCCCCAAAAATAGATCCTTGCCCCGAATGGTAAAAAGGCTGGCACAAAGCCAGCCTTTTGTATGAGCGTGTCACACACCCATTAGCGCACGTAAGGACAAAGACGTTGGTAGCCGCTATAGGTCGTGTACCGGCAGGTATCCCAGTTGAATGACCTGAATTCGCGGGCGCAGCGTTTCTTTTCCTCATATGTTCCGCAGCTGGAGCGGTAATAATAGTCGTCATTATAGTAGCGTCGATAGCCATACGGACCAAAGAACCCAAGTCCGAAATAAAATCTCGGTCTGTAATGACGGTGCCGGCGGTGATGGTGATGTCGGCGGTGATGGCGATGCCCCCACCGGTGTGACCGATGCCCATGACGCCAACGCCTATTGCGGACCTTTTCCAATAACGGCTTTTGATCAACGGCACTATCAACGCCAGGCACAAGATTCGACATTGCAGCCGAAGATGAAGGCGTGGTCCCTGGCATCGTAATCGCGGCGAAGGCTAATGCTACGGCAAAGCCGAGTTTCGTAAACACGCGCATTGCATTCCCCTTTCAATGTTGGTTCGGTGGAAGATAGCGCTAATCTATCGTATCGAAATGATGCCGGGACTTTTTGTCTAATTTGTATCAAAATTTGGGATATGTTCCGAAATGTAAGGCGAAACAAGGCGTTTGCAGGCCCAATTTTGCAATTCGCAAAGGCCATAGTTTCGAGGGAAATCGTACAGGTGAGGGGAATATACTCGAACCGGAACCTGCGGAATGGGTTAGCGGGCGACGTCGCGCAAACAAAAATGATGCGGTCGAGATGCCTGCTTCTGGATTCTTGCCGACGCCGAGCGCTGATTTAAGTCAACGACGCCCGGAATCTTATGCCGCTAAATTCACGAGCGGCTGGAGGGAAAAATGGAACTAAGAAAGCGGCGACGGGAACTGCAGGGTCTGAATGGTGCAATTGGCCTGGTTGTGGGTTTAGGTGGATACATCGGCGGACTATATTCGAATGCTGTTGCGACCTTTGCAATGTTGGCGATCTGGATCGTTGGGGCAACGCTAATAAACTTGCTGACTGATCCGCCAGAGAAGAAATGACGACCGAAGTTTACACAAATCGTCGATTACGTTGACTTACTTCACTTTAATAGAGAGCATTTTGGTCAGTTTACCGCCCGCCTTTCGAACTGTGCGGGGCAGGTAAAATCGAGCGCCGAATGGCGCCGGATGTAAGTTATAGAAGCCGTCGATGTAACGGCCTATGGCGAGCCTTGCCTCCGTCCTTGTCTGGAAGATGGTGCAGCAGCAATTTGGGTCGCAAGCAAGCCCCTTTTGGGGGATCGCTGTACACGCGCGGCACCCAATTCATTGATATACAGAGATTTTACTAGGAAAAATGGTGCGGTCGAGAGGACTTGAACCTCCACGGGTTGCCCCACAGCGACCTCA
>CAYOUP010000052.1:0-12579 GCA_964407125.1 uncultured Hyphomicrobiaceae bacterium
ACGGCCGTCTGACTGGATCAGGAAAGCTGGCTGATGACCGCGCTCCGCCAGCTTCCCGGCAATGTCCAGCAGCTCGCGGTCGCAATCATCCCGATCCACATCATGGAACGCGCTTGCGCCGCACAGCGAGATCAAGGCCGTGCGTTCCGGGTTGAGGCCATGCCGCGCCAGAAGGCCATATGCCGCTTCGAGTGCTTGGGTCTGTGGACGGAGCACGAAGGCCGTATCATAGGAAAGTCCGGCGTCCAAACCTCTGTTTTTCAGGATCTGGTGGCTTTTGCGGTCACGCACGACAACACTCGTCAGACGGCGCAGGACCGCGCTGAGCACACGCTGTGAAACTCCCTGGCACGAGGCAGGAATGGATTGTCCGAAAACGAATGTGCGATCACGGCGCAGATACATCTCAGCCAGCATCCGAAGGTAGCGTCTCGTCATCGGTTTTGTACCGGCATTGCCGATGCCATCACCGCCGGCGCTGACGAAGGCGTCGCAATCATCCAGGTGCCGGTTACGCTCCAGGCCGCGCACGATTGCTGGAAAGCTTTCGGAAAGCGAACAATGCACACGGCGCTCAGGCGCAAGCTGAGCAAGCGCCGCATAGATCGCAGCCTCACCGAGATTGCGCGTCGAACAGGTACTGACAAGACCGAGTTTCACTGGAAAGGTTCCGAAGATATTTATCTATGCTAAGCAAGGCCATAGAATTATAAATATTCTTCAAACCTGTAAGATTACAAAAACCTCAAAATTGAAGTTTTTTATTATATAAATATCGAATTAAATTCGTATACCTCATATGTTTCTTCAGTAGATGTGATTGCGCCTGAACCTGTTCGGAAAGGTCTTGGATATGTCCGTGGTCCTGTCTCCATCGAAGGTCATCGATTTTGGCTATTTCCTGACCAGGTCACCCGATTATCCGCTACCACTCGACATACTTGTCGACCTGATCCTTTTCGAAAAACCGATCCTGCTGCATGAAGCCACCTCCCGGTTAATTACACCACAGCTTATCGAAACAGGCGCGTGGAAGAACGCCTTTGAAGATTTGATCAATATGGGTGCTTTCGAGGTCGACGTTTCATATGCGAGCCGGGACGAGGAAATCCGTCTGCTGAGAGCGACACATCTTCACGCCAATACAAAGGCTGATCTGGCGGAATTGACTGTTGCATTAGTGAAAGCACGCCAGCTCGGACGGCCACTTCTTTACCGGAACAGCGACATTCCCTTTTATCGTGATGCAACAAGGGAAGCGGAAAATCTGGCGGATGCATCGTTGGCCGATGCGCCGGTCTATCCTGAAGACGAGCCTGATTTACGACACGCCGCCAATGTATTTCTCAGCGTCAGAATACCGTCAATATTTGCAAAGCCTGCAAAGGGCACGAACCCGATCGAGCCGTTATCCGGTCTACGGACAGAAGACGTCGTTTGGCTCGATCCAAACGATCTTGTGACGATCATGAAGGACCAGCGCGGCCTGGCGCAATTGCGAACGAAATTGAAGGAGCTGGCCGCTGACGCACCCTCCAGGCCGCAGTTTCAGGCCAGACTCGCCGCCCAGGAGCGCAAGCTGAAGAACGAGTTGTCAGTCGCCGGATTGCAATTCGATGCCCTTGGTTTTGCGCTCAGTGCCATTCCGATACCCCTCTTCAGTGACTTTGTCTCGAAGGCTGTAGAGATAGGTGCAACCAGATACATTGAGTCTGACTTCCGCTGGCTTCTGATGACCGAGCATATCGAAGCGAACTTGTTCGATGAAAGTTAGGCCTGAGGTCAATACATCGAATACTAATAATTTTACCGATATCAATTTAACCTGTCTTTGTATGATAAATAGGAAACTGGTCCGGCAAACCGTGCACTCGGGAGCCATGCATGCCGGATCAAAACGCCGCCGCCTCATTCTTCGCCAGTCAACAGTCGCCAGGCACAAAGCGGCTGCGCATTCCCGCATCGCCGCGGCGCGTTTTGCTTGCAAGGATGAAACGAAAATCCTGGTTGGGATGGAAAGCCGCCGTTAGAGCCGTGAAGCGCGGCCTCGATATTCTGGGGGCTTCATCCGCGCTGCTGCTTTTGTCGCCCATCCTGCTTGGAGTAATGGCCGCAATCTGTCTGGAATCCCGTGGCCCCGCTCTCCTGACGCAAATCCGGGTCGGCAGGAATGGGAAGCGTTTCAAGCTCTATCAATTCCGCTCGATTTACGTGGACGCCGGAGAAAAACGCCAGGCGCAGCTTGCCCGAGACAATCGCGAAGGCGCGCATTTCCGGACGAGACAAGACCCGCGTCTCACACGCGTGGGACGGATCATCCGCAGGCTGTCCATCGACAAACTGCCCCAGCTTTGGAACGTCCTGAACGGCACCATGTCACTGGTTGGACCGCCTCCAATTATGGTGTCGGAGGTTGAGCTCGATATGTTTTACCAACCAGCTCCCCTGACAGTCCGCCCTGGCATAATCAGTTTCGGGCAGGTCGAGCTTGAGCCGAATTATATGCACCAGCCTCCATTCAGGACAGATCTCAAGCTGATGCTGAAGACCATTCCGCCTGTCATCGGCGGCCGCGGCGCGTATTCAGGAGAGTAAAGGCAATGCACGCCATCATACTGGCCGACAGGTTTGGCCGGGAGCTCTGGCCTCTTGCCGAAACGCGGCCGGTCTGTCTGCTGCCCATCGCCAACAAGCCCGTTCTTCAGCTCACGATCGAGGAACTGTTTCAGCTCGGAATCCGGCGGGCGACGGTGCTGTGTTCCGAGCATGCATCCCTGGTTTCCGCCTATTTCGGTTCCGGACGGGCCTTTGGCATGGACCTGCAATACAGAACGGTCAGCGCGCCTTGCAGCGTCGAATATGCGATCGAACTTGCAAGGATCGAACCGGATCAGGACTGGATCGCCGTCAGGGGCGATATTCTGCGCCCTTTCGGCTTCCTTGAAGAGGCTATGAGACGAGGTGCGGAAGCGGCGAAAAGCTCCATCTTCACTGCAATGGGAATCCTGGTGCCGGGCCTGCGCGGCGCAATTCAGCACGATATACGCTGGGCAGCCATGCGCGGCGAAGGATCCGTCGATCCTCTGAACCTTGAAAGCATCGCCGCCTTTCATCGCTGCAACATGAAAGCACTGGCGGGTGATATTCCGGGTTTCGTCCTTCCCGGCAGACCGGCGTCCGGACATATCGCCATCGATCAGCGGTCCGTCGTTCTTGCGCCTTTTATCGACTGTCGCACAGTCATCGGACGGAATTGCCTAATTGAGCGCAATGTCGTGCTCGGTGGGGGCGCGGTCATCGGTGATGGCTGCATTATCGACAATGGCGCGGCCATTCATGAGAGCGTGATATTGCCCGGCAGCTATGTCGGCGCAATGGAAGTGGAACACTCGGTCGTGGACGGCTCACGGATCTATGGCTGCCTGTCCGGGGCCGTCATGGACTTCGGCGGCAGCTCGCTCGCCGCTCTCGATGTCTCGCAATCCAATGCCGAGTTCTCGATGGGGCAATCCGGATAAGTATCAATTTTTCTTAAATCTTCAGATTTCGGGAAACGCATCCTTAGGATCGGGTGGGAATAGTTAAGGAGCCAGTTGGGCTGACGCGGTCCATTCCGCCTGCCCGGATCAGTCTTTACAGCCGGAGGCATTAATGGCAGCGACAGCCAGCACAAGACACTCCAAGCGTGCATTATCCCCGCAGGCCATCATGATCAGTGGACGGCCCGTCGCTGCCTCTGCAAGCGCGAAATACCTTCAAAACGAAGGGTTCAGTATTTCCGTCATGCGAAGCGGGAAAGATGCGAATGAGAAAATACTCTCGCATCAGCCTCAGCTTGTCATCGTTGATATCAGTGTCGACCACCAATCCGGCCTCGATCTTTTGGAAGCTGCCAAAGCGAATGGGAGCACGACGAAATTTATCGTCATCTGCGCAGACGGCTCTCTGGAACGTGCAATCCGCGCCATGAAGCTGGGCGCCCTGGATTACCTGCCTGAGCCTTTCGAACCTGGCCGGCTTGGCGCTCTCATGCGCAGCGCAATCGGATTGCCGGATGACCAGGATATGATCCGGCTGTCCAGTGAGATCGATGCCTTTTTGGGAACCGTCGGCAACTCACCGACACTGCGCAATGTCTGCACCATTATAGAAAAGGCAGCATACCGCACAGCAAATGCGTGCATTACAGGTGCGGATTCTTTCACAAGAGAGATTTGTGCGAAGGCGATCCATAATTCGGGACCACGGCGAAACCGTCCTTTCATCACCATGAATTGTGCGGCGATTCCCAGGGCTCTCGTCGAATCCGAGCTGTTCGGGCATGTGAAGGGCGCGTTTCATGGCGCTGTGTACAATCGTGCAGGGCTCGCAACGGAAGCCCACGGTGGTACGCTCTTTCTTGACGGGATAAGCGAGTTGGAGCTTGGAACCCAGAAAAAGCTGCTTCGCTTTGCTGAGCACGGAACCTTCCAACGCGTGGGGAGCAGAGTGCTTGAGCAGGTTGATGTCCGCCTTCTGTGTGGATCGCATTCCGACCCTGAGCCAAGTGCGCGCAATGGCCGTTTGCGTCAGGATCTGTATCAGCGACTCAGCGCGATTTCCCTCCATCTGCCGCCTGCAAACGAGTGCCGGAAGGATGCTCTCGAAATAGCGGGGCGCTTTCTCTTCATCGCCTCCGGTCAAGAGCAACGCGTAGCTGAACGGCTCACGCCCAAACGTGACGCTGAAGAGCTTCCGCAGAGCTGGCCCGGCAGCGCAAGGGAGTTGCAGGAAACCCTCCAGGATGCCCTGGAAAGGCAAAAGCAGGATGATCACACATCGGAATAGCGTACATCCGCTCGCAGATTATTCCGCCGCCGACAACAATGTTGCATTTCCACCTGCGGCAGTCGTGTCGATGCAGATATGACGCTCGATGATGCAGCGCGAGGCCAGATCCTGCCCGCTGCATAGCGGTATGATCGGGCCCGCCCTCTCCGCAAGCGCTAGCCTTGCCGCACGCAGATCCGCGTCATCGCCCCATAACGCAACCACCGCGAAGCCTGAGAGTGTCGCCAGATGATCTCGGTCGAGAAGTGCCGCTATGGTGTTCTCGCCCGCTGCGCCGGTTGCGACCTGCAAGGCAAGACAGCCATTCTCGCGCGCGATCCGGGACTGCTCCGCAGCCGCTTCCGGTGTCGGTCCGAGACAAAGCACGATCCCCCGGCCATAGAGCGAGAGCTGGTTGGATTCTCCTGTCGGCCCGGGCATGGCCAACGTCTGAAGCGCGTTCTGGACCGTTTGCGCTTTCCATTGTTCGGCGAGCTTGTTCAACGCATCCTGTACAGCAACAGGGTCGGCCATGCTGGCACTTGCCATGCCGTTAGCAGCTTCGTGGACCGCGCGCTCGGGCCGCTTGAAACGCGCGACATAATTCGGTCCGCCAGCCTTCGGTCCCGTGCCCGACAGGCCCTCGCCGCCGAATGGCTGTGACCCGACGATTGCGCCGATCTGGTTGCGGTTGACATAGATATTCCCGACCTTGAGCCGCCGCACCGCGTTCTGAACGCGCTGGTCGATCCGCGTATGCATGCCGAAGGTCAGGCCATAACCGCTGGCGTTGATCGCCTCGATGACATTGCCGATGGCGCTTGCATCGAAGGATGCGACATGCAGGACCGGTCCGAAGATTTCCTCCTTGAGATCACCGATCCCGGCAACGCGAATGACCGAAGGGCCGACGAATGTGCCCTCCGCCGGTACGTTCAGCCTCTTCAACAGACGCCCGTCAACCTCCGCCGCATTGATATGGATGGTAATCCTTTTCTGCGCTGCATTGTCGATCACCGGACCGACATCGGTGTGATACGACCACGGATCGCCGACGGTCAGCTCATCCATCGCGCCGAACAGCATCTTGAGGAAATCGGCCTCGATATCCTTTTGCAGATAGAGCATGCGCAGGGCCGAGCAGCGCTGTCCCGCCGAACGGAACGAGCTATCGAGAATGTCGCGGATCGCCTGTTCGGCGAGTGCTGTGCTGTCCACGATCATCGCGTTGAGACCGCCGGTTTCAGCGATCAGCGGAGCCTGCGGTTCAACGGAACGGGCCATTGCCTTGTTGATGAGCTGCGCCGTCTGCGTCGAGCCGGTAAAGCAGACACCGTGAATGCGCGGATCGCCCGTGAGTATCGCGCCGATTTCATGGCCATAACCGGGAAGGAATTGCAGGACGTTTCGCGGCACGCCCGCCTCATGCATCAGCCGGATGCCGAGATGCGCGGTGAGAGTCGTTGCTTCGGCAGGTTTGGCCAGAACGCCATTGCCAGCCGCAAGCGCCGCCGCGATCTGGCCGGTGAAAATGGCGAGCGGGAAATTCCAGGGCGAAATGCAGGTAAACAGTCCGCGTGGCGGCTGACCCCCAAGCCGCTCGCCTTCATCGGCATAGTAGCGCAGGAAATCGACCGCCTCGCGCAATTCGGCGATCGCGTCATCCGGCGTCTTCCCGGCCTCCCGGCAAAACAGCGCAAAGAACTCGCCGAAATTCGCTTCATAAAGATCGGATGCCTTACGCAAGACTGCCGCGCGTTCCTCCACGCTTGCCGACGACCAGTCACTGGCGTTCGCAAGCGCCGTCTCGACATCTGCGCTCGACGCAAGCGTGACGATTCCGGCCACGTCCTGCGAATTGGCGGGATTGATCACTTTCACTGACTCGCCGCCAACGGCATCACCCGCGATGATCGGCCCGGCATTCCATTGACGCTCCTTAAACGGAGCACGCGCCGCCGTGATTTCGGCCAGATCGTCCGTATTCTGCAAATCCCAGCCGCGCGAATTGCACCGCGCTTCGCCGAAGAGTTCGGCCGGAAGCCTGATCGCTTTGTTATAGCTGGCTTTCTGCTCCGCGATGGCCTCAAACGGATCGGCTGCGATCTCTTCGGGTGGCACATCCTCATTGACGATCTGATTGACGAACGAGCTGTTCGCGCCATTCTCGAGCAGGCGGCGGACAAGATAGGCGAGCAGATCGCGATGTGCGCCAACCGGCGCATAGATACGGCAGCGCGCGCCTTCCTGGCTGTGGACGAGATCGTACAACGCTTCGCCCATGCCATGCAGCCGCTGAAACTCGTAACTATCGCGGTCGGTGCCCGCCATTTGCAGGATCATGGCGACAGAATGCGCATTGTGGGTCGCGAATTGCGGATAAATCCGGTCACGCATATTCAACAGTTTTCCGGCGCAACAGAGATAGGCGACATCGGTCGCAGCCTTGCGCGTGAAGACAGGAAAATCGGGAATACCCTCCATCTGCGCCAGCTTGATCTCGGTATCCCAATAAGCGCCCTTGACGAGTCGGACCATGATCCGGCGGTCAAACTCGCCGCTCAGAGCATATAGCCAATCAATCACTGCGCCCGCCCGTTTCCCGTAAGCCTGCACCACGACGCCGAAGCCGTCCCAACCGCCAAGCGAGGGATCACGCAGAACGCGCTCGATAATATCCAGCGAAATGTCCAGGCGCGCCGCTTCCTCGGCGTCGATGTTGAACCCGATGCCTGCTTGCATTGCCTTCCTGGCCAGCAGGAGAGTGCGTTCGGTTAGCTCGGATACGGCGCGATGCGCCTGTGTGAGTTCGTAGCGCGGATGAAGCGCGGACAGCTTGATCGAAATGCCGGGATTGTCGGCGATGTTGCCCGATGTGGCCGCGACAGCCAGGGCGTCGATTGCTCCGCTATAGGCATCGAAGAACTTCTGCGCATCAAGGGCGGTAAGGGCCGCCTCGCCAAGCATGTCATAGGAGTAAGTATAGCCTTCGCGCTTTTTCGTCTCGCTCCGGCTCAGCGCCTTCCGGATCGTCTCGCCGAGAACGAATTGCGTCCCAAGCACCCTGACCGCGCGTTCGGCAACCGTGCGGATGACTGGCTCCCCAAGCCTTTTGATCATCCCTCTGAGGGTTGAGGCGATGCCCGGTTCCTCGCTTCCCCTCAGTACCTTGCCGGTCAGTAACAGAGCCCAGGTCGAGGCGTTTACCAGTGATGAGGACGAGTGGCCGAGATGCTTCCCCCATTCGGAAGGCGCGATCTTGTCGTTGATCAGCGCATCGATCGTGCCCGGATCGGGGACACGCAGCAGCGCCTCGGCCAGGCACATCAGCGCAATCCCTTCCTCGCTTGAGAGGCCGTATTCGGCGATGAAAATCTCCATCAGCTCGGGCGTGCTGCTTTCACGGATCGTCTCGATGAGCGAGACAGCCTGACGCTGCGCCGCGTGCCTTGCTTCCTGCGTTATGCCGGTATCCTGCTGCAGGGACGCCAGAATGCGATTTTCATCGGCAAGACAGTTTGCTCTAATGGTTTCGCGCAGCGTTTCAATTCTATTCATGGACGGCCTGCCAATGTTTTTAGAGACTCGTGGTTGCCATTCTATAGCAAAGATTAATGACTTTTGGGATTGGCCGCGAAACGAGAGCGGCAAGCCGGAGCGTCAAAAGGCAATATTGTTCGATAGGAGGTTTCAGCCATGTTCAAGCATTTGAGATTAGCCACTGTCGCGGCAGCTCTTGCCCTGTCATACGGATTTACTGGCGCGGCCTCGGCGGATGAACTGCCTGATCTCGTCATCAACTCCGTAAAACTCGAAGCCACCGGCAGATGCGACCGGTTCAGCCCCGTCGTCGTGGGGGATCTAGTACGCCCCGCGAGAAGTCCTGACCCACTTGCTGCCAGCACTCACAGGACTTCTCGCGGATAAGGCGTACTAGCAAGCTATTGATTCTAGTACAGCTTATCCAAGGCAAG
Source organism: uncultured Hyphomicrobiaceae bacterium (assembly GCA_964407125.1). GTDB lineage: Bacteria > Pseudomonadota > Alphaproteobacteria > Rhizobiales > Rhodomicrobiaceae > JAHQVI01. The sequence goes on from CAYOUP010000052.1 coordinate 8,784, forward strand.
TTCGCTTGAGCGCTTGCGGTACACTGGGAGCGAACTTGCCTCGGGCTGTACTAGTGATCGCGAATGCAAGCGACGTTCGCGCACCACTGGTGATTACAGCGCCGCTTTTCGAGGTGAGGGATGTCGAGGATCCCAGTTTCAAGGATGTCGATTTCCGTCCTCTGGAGTCGCTTGCTCCCGGCGAGACGGCGACGGCTCGCGTGCGTATCGGCATTCTGAAGGACAAGAGCGAACTGGAAGGCATTCGCCGATTTATCGTGATCGCCGATCCGGAAGACCGTATCGAGGAGTCGAACGAAAGGAACAATTCCTACTTCGTTCGTGTCCGTGTCGATTGCGCCGAGTAGTCCTATCCCCTAAGGATAACGCCGCCATTGGCCTTGCCAGCGGCGGCGCGAAGCCTGCCTAACAATGCCATTTCCTCAAATCCTACCTTTACGGTTAGGCAATTCATCATGCCCTCGATGCATAGTGTGGTGCAGTGTAATGCGTTTGGAGTTCACAGGTCATGAAACGGCTGACAACGCCGGAGGCTCTTGCCTTCGTGGTTCCTGTTCTGGCAATGATCACGATCGTTCTGCTGACTGCCTTTGCGTCCAGCCTTGTAGGTCCCGGACAGAACGCATTATCGAATCTTGAGCCCCGGGAACGGGCCGCAATCATGTCTTTCTGATTTTCTTCTGATGTAAGCTGCCCTGCTGAATGCACATAGCGGTTCCCCGCGCCTGGTACGCCCCCGCAGGAAATCCTCCCCCACTTACCGCTAGCCCTTACAGGATTTCCTACTGACAAGGCGTACTAGCGACTTATTGATTCTCTAGTACAGCTTTATCGGAAGCAAGTTCACTTGATGCGTGCAGCAAACTGGGTGCGAACTTGCTCCGACTGTACTAGACAGCTTCGTCGATACGTCATTTCCCTTACGTACAATTGCGCTCTGCTTCGCTAGAATTCAGACATGGCAGAGCGAACCATCGCTTATGTATAATATATTGAACCGTCAATATATACGATTTACCAATATGCAACCACAGGTTGTTTCTGTATACAACGCCCGTTTGCATTTCCCCCACCTCGAACTTTCAAAATCAGGGCGCATATGGAACTCTCCGTTATCGCATTGGCAGCGCTTGGACTCCTGCTGGCCGGAATCGTCAAAGGGGCGACTGGTCTGGGCTATTCATCCTGTGCGCTGCCCTTTCTTGTGGCCGCGTTCGGTCTCAAGACCGCGATCGTACTGGTCGTGGTACCGGCTATGGCATCCAATCTGGCCGTCATGTGGTCGGCCGGCCATTTCCGGGAAACGGTGGAGCGCTTTACATATTTTTATATCAGCACAATTCCCGGCGTCTGCACCGGAATTTTTGCCCTGACCTATGTCGAACAGCGTAGCGCCGAAATTCTGCTCGGATTGCTGATCGTCAGCTATTCCTTTTACTCCGCATTCCGTCCGCCGCTGTTTCTCGCCGAGAGATTTCAGCAGCCTTTGCAGATCCCCGCAGGCTTCCTCAACGGTTTTTTCACCGGCCTGACGGGTTCGCAAGTTCTGCCGCTTCTGCCCTATATGCTTTCGCTCAAGCTGGACCCTAACCGTTTTGTTCAGGCGGTGAATCTCTCCGTCATGCTGTCTGCAGGCATTATGGTCATCATGCTTTTGATATCGGGTATCATGAGCGGGGCCGGGCTGGGCTATTCGATCCTGTGCATCGTTCCAGCCCTGCTCGGAATATCAATCGGCACGCGGGTGAGACGGCTTATCCCCTCCGCCTATTTCCGCATTGTCGTGCTGATCATGCTCGCCATCATCGGCCTTTTTCTTGTGATCGGACGCTGATCGATGAGACTGCCTCGGCAGGAACATTGTTACTTCAACATGCGCGTTTATGCGCATCCAACGGTATGTGTTTGGTGCAGGCAAGAGAAACATCCTCGATCCGGAACCCGCGCGATGGGTTGGCGGGCGGCATCGCGCAAACAAAAATGGTGCGGACGGCGGGACTCGAACCCGCACGGCTTGCGCCTCAGGATTTTAAGTCCTGTGTGTCTACCAGTTCCACCACGTCCGCAGGAAGCACGTTTATGCGTCAGCGTGATTGGCGTTTCAAGCCGCAATCGCAGACCATCCACTCAGAGCAGGTTTTCGCTGGCGGGCAAATTCCGGCGCCCACCATGTCGGACGGCCGCGAACATCAGAAGGAACAGAACGACACTGTTCAGGCTATGCCACATGAAATGCGTGCCGAGCGCCTTGTCCATGAAGGAAATCTGGTTGCACCAGATACGGTCCGTGGCGCGAAAGCCGACCGAGACGATGAAGACAAGCCCTGCTGCAAATACATATAGCGCGGCGGGATGGCGGCGTATGCCGAGCCACAAGCCGATCAGCAGCATCGCGCCAAGCGCCGGGATATAGCCAAAGCTGCCATTGAGACAGTTCGTCGCTCTGAAAAACCCCCAATCCAGCCCGAGCGCGGCGCAGCTTATGCCCCTTGCCTCCCCGATGATATAAGCAAAAAATGCGATTGCGGGTATGACCACCAGCAACGGCACTCTTGCAAAGACATAAAGCGCATAGCCGAGATAGACCAGCATGAAGACGCCGATCGGGATGACGTCCGCAGCGGATGCCCAGCGCGTTGCATAGGTATGGAAGATGAAGCTGCCGACACCGATGATGAACACGTTGAGAATCAGCAGATAGCGCATCAGCTTGGCTTCACCGCTTCTGCCCCAGAGCATGGCCAGTGCGATGACGCTTGCGAAGATAAAGCCGAGATTTGTAAGCGCATTGACCGGCTCGGCCCAGAAGGACGGATCGAGGCCGCGTTCGCAATAGGCGAAAATTTTCTGCTGATATTCCATGAGGCTGGCTTATCTGGCGGGCAATGCCGTTTCAATCTTTCGGACAGGTCAATCGGATAGACACCAAAATGCCGCGTATTACGATTGAAAAATACTCCAATTCGCCTTTATTGTGCGGCAAGAGTTCGTTCTATGGCGAAAACGCCATTATGGAGACAATTATGGGGCACATTTTCAAGGCGGCATTTGCCGCAGTGATTGTTACTGCGGCAGCAACCGCGCTGACAGTCAAAGCAGAAGCCAAACGCGGCGGCGATTCCGATGGCTACCGCTATGTGACGGCCTATGCGAGCACTGGCGGCCAAAGCGTGACCGCGCCTGTGCGCGAGGGACGGTTCGGCGATCAGGTGCAAACGCCGGGCGGCAACTGGTATGATTGCGAGATTACCTGCGAATATACGCTACGCCGCCTGACGGTCGATTTCTGGGAAGGCCAACAGGATGACGGTTTCGTTTCGCCGGGATATTTGCGGTACGATCTGGATCTGGACACGCAAACGTTGCATAGAAGGCCGTTCATCAGAAATCGGAAGTACTGAGATCCATGCGGCGCAGGGCTGATTCTCTGGTGGTGCGAATCTAATGTTTCGCACCACTCAGTTTTTTGCTGATGAATCAAATTGACCTGACATTTGAAATAGATAACGCGACTTGGTGTTTAAGGCACCGGGACTCAAATGTCAGGTTTGATCCACTAGCCCGTCAGGCAGATCAAGGGCGATAGGGTTCCCGCAAGCCTGATCGCCGGAAAAAAATCAGCTATCCAATATCGGTCAACACAGACCCGCCGCATCCCGCTGGCGGGGCTTTTCGTTTCTACACAACGTTCTAAACAGCAACACGGCAGGCTTTTGCCGCGCATTTTCCCCAGCCTGAACGTAATCTGCGTTTTATGATGCAACTCATGCGTGCGTTTGTGTTAATGATACATTCA
>CAYOUP010000053.1:0-12480 GCA_964407125.1 uncultured Hyphomicrobiaceae bacterium
GTGATTTCTGGAATCACCGCACTGCGGTGGTGCGGACCGATCGTGAAGAACGGACGAAATGAGCACAGTTCTCTCCCTCCAGCCATATTGCTGATGGGAGGACGCGCCCTCACGGTTGCCATGGTTATTCGCCCATTGGCCCCGAAGGAGCCTTCCATGAGCCTAGGTCAGCGCCATTTTGGAACAGAACGCGAGCGTGACATACTTTGAACAAGAGGTATATTCTTGTTCCCAGCATGTTACTGGTGTGGCGAAACTTGAAAAGCGAACAAGTATGCAGCTCTTCGTCACATACACTTCGCCCTATGCCCGTCTTACGCGCATCATCGTCATCGAGAAGGCGCTGGAGGACCGCATCGAAATCATCGAGGCGAAAACCCGCACACTCGGCAGTTCCTACTACCAAATCAATCCTTCCGGGCGCGTTCCCTACCTCGTCAATGATAGCGGCGTTGGCATGGAGGACAGTCAGCTCATTTGTGCCTATCTCGATTGTCTCGACGGCAAACCTCGCTTCCACGACGCAGTGTACGCATCCGATTGGGCCTATCTCAGTCTTGAATTTGCAGCACGAAGCATGTGCGACGGTATAGCCATGTGGGCTCGGGAAATAGCCCGACCCGAAAACCAGCGCTCACCGACCATTCTTGCCCATGAGACAGTCCGCGCCCAGCGCATGGCGGATTTTTTCGAACAGCGCATTACAGATCCGCTGATGCAGGGGGCGCCCACGATGGCACACCTGATACTTGCTGTTGCTGTCGAAACGGCACGCAAGCGAGGACTTGGCGATCTCACCGCCGATCGTCAGCGGCTGGCGAGTTGGATGCGGTCCGTCTCTGCTCTTCCTTCAATGCAAAGAACAGCTCCGTCATAGTTTCAAAGGAAGAGCATTTTTAAGCATCGCGTTGGGCCAAGTATGACCGCGATGCCCGAGCCTCGCATAATCTATCCGTCTCTCGACGAGGATCGCCACGGAGAAAATCACCGCATTGCAGAACCAAGATAAGGTACTCGTTCGGTTCCGCTTGCCGCACGATAGCCGAAATTCAAACTGAGACACAATCCCGGGGCGATACGGAGCTTGTTGAAAACTGGCTTCGCCATAGCGGCCTTATGGCCGGCCGATCCGCCTTTGCTTGCCCCGGCCCCCGAGCCGGGGAGCTGCAACCTGAAGCCACCGGCATGAACCGGTGGACTATTCACGATGTCGGGCCGAGCTTGCGTGTCAGGTTCTCGAATTCGCGGCGCAGCGTCTCGTTCTTGAACACCTGATCGAAGCCGGGCGCCTCAAGCTTCTGGAGCGCCTCGAAGGAGGTGCGCGCCTCCTCCATCAACTCGTGAAGCTGGAAACTGGCCTCGACCGTCTCGAACGTATTGTCCGCAATCGCCAGATCACGCAAAGTCCGCTCCTGCGCCTCGGCAATCTGCCGGCGCTGGGTCAGGAGATAGTCCCGATAAAAACTGGCGACCTTCTCGGCAAAATTCTGAGCCTCGATATTGGCTTCCAGCGCCCGCTGCTGATCGGCGCGGTTCTGGTCCTCAAGAAGCTGGTGCGTCCGGTTCCGCGTCTTGCGGATATCGGCCAGGATACCATGCAGCTTTGAGACATAGACCCCGTCGATCTTGTCGATCAGAAGATCCTGCGCGTGGACCATCATGGCGAAAAGCGCGGCATGCATGGCGAAGTAGCGGCGCGCGGCCTTGATGTCGTTATCGGACGCGCTGAGCAGCTTTGCGAGTTGATCATCGACGGAACGGGCCGCCTGAAAAGCCGTCACCAGCTTGATGAGATCGCCGCCCAGCACGCTGTCGAGCAGGAGATCGGCCTGATCGTCGCTGAGTTCGACGCCAGCCTTGGCGAGTGCGGCCTTGATGTCCTGCTTGGTCTTGCCGATCGCCTCCTCATTCAGCTTGATCCGTGCCTCAAGCTCCGCGATCTGTTCGTCGATCGAGCTCTGCGTCTGGGACAGAATGCCCGGCAGCACACCATCTTTCGGCGCACGCATCCGCTCTTCACGCAGTGAGATGATCTGGTCCTTCATCGTCGAGATCTCGTCGCGGCTCTGGCGAAGCCGGTTCTGCATCTCGATCACCGGCGCCTCGGTCACGATTTCGAGGACCGAGCCCAAAAGCGCGTCAACCTTGCTTTCGCGATCCTCCCGCGTTTCCTGCCAGAGCGGCGGGATGACGTAACGGTCCCGGCTCGGCAGATCCTTCATCTCCGCGCGCTCCTTGGCAGCGCGGCTTAAGAGACTGTCGATCGCCGAGAGCAGCTCGCTGGCTCTTTTATCGTTCAGATAGGTGCGGCTGTCTTCCTTCCCGGCGGCGTCCTGCTCAACCGGCGGATTTTCAGCGGCTTTCTGGGCAGCGGCTGATACAGGGGGAGGTAATGCCAGAGCCGCCGCCAATGACAGCACAGCCAACGAAGGAATGATTTGCGGATTCATGGCAGTTCCCTTTCAGCCCTTGAACGCGGAGCGCGGCCACACGTTTCCAATAGGCGTCTCAGCTCCCGGCCGGATCAGCGCTCCGCTCCCCATGCGTTCGCTACCAGACCGTTCGTGAACATTCCCTGCCAAAATTCACTATTCCACCCTAAGACCGGGTAAGACAAGCCAAAATAGATTTGGCATCGTCGCCAAGGCAACTGCGCAATCAAAATAGGTGCGGTTTCGAGGAGATTTCGAGTTCGTGGCCTGATCCGGTCAAGACAATAGCGTGCGGAAGGTCACATACGCGCCGGTTCCGCCATCATCGGGTTGGGATATCTCTGGAATACACGCTAAAGGATTGGGCGGCGTGAACCATTAACGCTAAAGTTACCGGTGATTCGTCTAGTTAGGGGTAAAGTTAGGAACCGCTTGCGACCGCCCCTCGCGCGGAGACATTCATGCCGGCCCAAAAGCAGAAACAGCCCAGCAAAAGCCTTGCTGCCGCCATAGGCGTCGGCCTGTCCGCTTGCGCCGCATCGCCCGCATTCGCCCTGACCGGCGTGCTCGACGCCATGGATTCCGGCGCTGTCAGCGAGCTTCTGGTCATCTCACTGCTTGGCGGCATCATTCTGGCCTGTGCCGGGGCGGTGATTTTGTTCCATCGCAATGCGGTGCGCGCGAACCGGGCCGAGGCGCGGGCTTCGGATGCGATCAAGGAGCTGCGGCAGGAACTCGATGTCGCGCAATCCATCGCGCTCGCCGAGCCGCAGGTTCTCGTCGCCTTCGAAAGCGACAGCCCGCCCCGCCTCGTCAATCATGTGCTCGACCTGAAATTCGGCGTCCCGCTGAAACTGCGTAATCTCCTGCGCTTTGCCGCATGGCTGGAACGCAATGCCGCGATCAATCTGGAGGCGAAACTCAGGCAATTGCAGCAGACCGGCACAAGCTTCGAGATCACCATCAAGACGCTGACCGGCGCGCTTATCGAGGCCGAGGGCCGCCCCTCGGGCAGCGGCTTTTATCTCAAGCTGCGCGACCTCGCCGGCCGCCGCGTCGAAATGGCGAACCTGCTCAACAAGCAGCGCGCGATGAACGAGGAACTGGCCTCGCAGCGCGCCGTACTGGATGCGCTGCCCATGCCGGTCTGGTTCCGCGATCCTGCTGGGCGGCTGATCTGGGTGAACCGCGCCTATGTGTCCGCCGTCGAGGCGCCAAAGACCGACAAGGTTATCGAGGAACAGCGCGAATTGCTGGAAACGCGGCAAAGGCGCGCCGCCGAGACCGCGCTCGCATCCGGCGAAACGTTCCGCAAGCGGCTGCAAACGGTGGTTGCGGGCGAGCGCCGGACGTTCGACACCATCATCGTGCCGGTCGGACGGGCGAGCGCGGGGACGGTTATCGACGTCGCCCCGCTTGAGGATGTGCAGGTGCGGCTATCGCAACAGATGGCGGCGCATGAGCAGACGCTCAACAAGGTCTCCACCGCCGTTGCGATCTTCGGCGGCGATCAGCGCCTGGCCTCCTGCAACGACGAGTTCCGCAAATTGTGGAAGATCGAAAACAGCTGGCTGGAAACCCGGCCGCAGCTCGGCGAGTTTCTGGATTATCTGCGCCAGACGCGCCAGCTGCCGGAACAGTCCGATTACCGCTCATGGCGCGCCGCCCAGCTCAAGCGCGCCGAAATGAAGGAGCCGTTCGAGGATTGGTGGTATCTGCCTGACGGGCGCACAGTTCACCTTTTTGGCGACCGGCGGCCCGACAGCGGCTTTACCTTCCTTTTCGACGATGTGACGGAGCATCTCGCACTCGAAAGCCGCTATAATTCGCTGATCAAGGTCCAGCACGAAACACTCGAAAATCTGCGCGAGGGCGTCACGCTGTTCGGATCGGACGGGCGGCTGAAGCTCTATAATGCAGCGTTCGCGCTGATATGGAAGCTCGATCCGAAATACCTCGAAACCTCGCCTCATATCGACGATATCCGGGCGAAATGCGAAACGCTGCTCGACGGCCATGATCTCTGGATTACCGCGATGCGCGCGGTTACGGGCGTTTTCGAAACGCGCGAAAGTTTCGAAGGCAGCATTACGCGTCCGGACGAAAAGGCCATCGCCTATGCGGGCGTGCCCTTGCCGGATGGCAGCACGGTTCTCACCTTCCTCGACATCAGCGACAGCAAGAAGGTTGAGACGGCGCTGATCGAACGCAATGAAGCGCTGGAAGCAGCGGAGAAGCTGCAAAACACCTTCCTCAGCCATGTCTCCTACGAGCTGCGCACGCCGCTCACCAATATTATCGGCTTCTCCGACATGCTCGCCCAGCCGCCCGTCGGTCCGCTTGCCGGCAAGCAGATGGAATATCTCAACGATATCCGTACATCGAGCACCAAGCTGCTGGCCATCATCAACGACATTCTCGATCTGACCACGATCGACGCGGGCGGGCTTGAGCTGAAACTGACATTCGTTCCGGTCCGGGAAATCGTCGAGGCCGCCGAACTTGGCGTGCGCGAGCGTCTGACGAAATCGGGCATCATGCTGACCGTGCAGATCGCCGATAATCTCGATACGGTCTTTGCTGACCGGCAACGCCTGACGCAGGTTCTTTATCATCTCCTGTCCAACGCCATCGGCTTCTCGCCGGAAGGCTCAAACATCACCATCACCTGCCAGAAATCGGGTGCAATGGTCGCCTTCTCCATTCAGGATTCCGGCGTCGGCATCCCCGAGGAATTCCAGGCCAGCGTGTTCGGGCGTTTCGAGAGCCGCTCGCAGGGCTCGAAACATCGTGGTGTGGGTCTCGGCCTCGCCGTCGTCAAGAGCATCGTCGAATTGCATGGCGGCAAGATCCTGCTGCGCTCCTCGCCCGGCGTCGGCACCACCGTCACCGTGCTTATCCCGCAGGATAGCAGTCGCATTCCCCACAATGACCATGATGACGGTCAGAACGCCTCGCCCCCGAATGCCGCGAACGATCCGGGCGATCCCGGCTACAAGAAGCTGCCGCCCCCCGCCTTTGGTTGAGCGTCATTGGCCAATTCGGACAGGACCGGAGTTTTCCGCACCGTGCTCTCCGGGGAGATATGCACAATCTTGATATTATGCCACATCGAGTGCAGTGCGGAGCATACCGCATGAAAAGACTGACTTTCGCCAGCCTTCATGGGTCTTATACCGGTTCTCATTGATGAGAACCTATTGCGTTCAAGCGCCACGCAGGCTTTCCCTCGCACCGGCTCGGGCGCGCGGTCACGCTTGCCAAGTCCCGATGAGTCGAGCTCATCGAGACTTGGTATTAACCGTCACAGGATCAGCGGAGGTAAGGGCAAAGCTTCTTAGATCCGCGATAGGTCGTGTAAAGACCCGTATCCCATTCGAAAGACCGGAAACGACGATCACAGCGCTCTTTCGCAGTATGGACGACATCTGAATAACTGGCATCATCATAGTCCGGGGTATCGAACTTGGAATTATAGTAGACATACCCGCCTATATGCGACGGGTAATAACCGCGGCTGTCATGGAGAGAATATTCATAGTAGACAGAGCCTGGACCTATAGGCAGATGAATCCGCTTATCGTGACCACGGCGTTCGAGCCCAATTGCATCCTTGGCGCTTTCGCGGTCATCCATAAGGGATTGCCCGGCCGACGCGACATTGGCCACTGGGGCAAGGCCACCAAAACCGACTGTCAGCAAACAAGCCATCAGAATAGGTGCGAACAAATTCCGACTATTCATAAGATTACCTCGCACTGTTATATTATGGCAAATTCCTTGCGATCTTCACTATCAGATTATGTAATATAATATATATCAGAATGTTTGTATTCAGTCGAACTATTGTTGATAATATTTGTCAACAAAGTGCAGCTCAGCAGCCGGCATTCTCTGTTTGAATACCGTATCGCATCTTCTTTCAGAGCAAGCCTATAGCCGTGCACTACGATTTCTAAATTTCAAACCGCCCCGCTACTGACGTACCGTCATTTCGGTTGACGCCCGCAAGCGCATGCGTTTTCCAGATCAACGCACTGAATAGCGAATGCCGCTTTTGGGTAAATCCTATGTAAAAACAATCAGTTATAGAGGAACCTCCAATACCGGCTACAAAAAGCTACCGCCACCCGCCTTCGGCTGATCGCAGCCGGTCGACAATATAAAGAGGACAGATGTTGCCTGTTACCAGCCTTATCTCCTGGCTAATCCGTGATCAGCATATTGATTTCCACCGCCAGCCCAGCTCATGCCCTTATTTTTCAACTCGGTAAACTTGCCTGAAAGCTCCGTCAGCTTCGCATCCCAGGCAGGGTCTGGCGTCTGGCCTTCGATGGTCTTGAAATAGGCCTGCAGCATGCATGCAATCGCAAAGGGCTCCATCAACGCGGCCTTGAATGCCCAGGCAAACAGGATGGCGAACACAAAGCCCCCGGCAGACCATGATCCGGGGATCATATAGACGAGAGCCGCCGCCGGAGCGAGCATCAGCAGAAAGACCAGAAGCGAAACGCCATAGACGATCAATGTCAGCCAGGCGGCATTGCGCAGCATGGGCTGATAGTTCTGCGCATAAAGCACCAGCGCCGTCTGCGCCGATCGCCAAGGATTGTCGGCTCTGCTGCGTATCGAATAAGCGAGAATGACCTCGTCGATCAGGCCAACGGATAGTTTGAGAAACGCGCGAATGACGCTCATAATTTGCTGAAGCCCCGGAATCGGCAAGAATCCTGCGATGCCCTGGATCAAACCGGTCACAGCGCCCAGAACGCCTTTTATGAGCAGATCGATAGCGAACAGAACGTTCGCTTCGGCAAACCGGCTTTTAACCACATCCGCAGCATGGCTGATCTGGGAACGTCCCTCCGGCAGGGCCCCGCCGTCGAGATATTCGACCATCACGGCAATATGGCCTGCTTTCACGATGTAGAGAATATATTGGCGCAGCAAGTAGATGACCCCGGCGGTCGCGCCAAATCCGATGATCCCGCCCCAAAACGCGGATTTGACCTGAAAATCGGGATCGCCAAAAGCCCCCACACCCCAGCCAATACCTGCGCCCGTCCCCGTCGCCAGTACATAGGCCACCGCAATACCAAAATACACCGCCATGCGAAACAGAATGAACGGCATCGTCTTGATCATCAGATCGAGAGAGCGGCCAATCGAAAAATCCCACATATCTTTCCCCAATAAAGGCTAAGCCCTATTGTCCATATACAGGATTCGGGGCTCATGAATCGGAATAGTCTTTAACGCCCTATATTACAGGAGACGAACCAAAATAAGACGAAACGCCCTCGATACTGCCCAGAATTGGCGGCTATGTCTTGCGATAGCTCTCCGCCACAGCCGAACCGTCATTTCTGTTGACGCTCGCAGGCTCATGCGTTTTCTAGAGCCACGCTCCGATTGAATCGGAGCGTGGCTCTAATCGTTTGTTTTGTCGCGCTTTCCGGGCGGCGAACCGGTGTCCACTTCGCCTGAAAGCGCTCTAGTGTGGCGTCTCGTAATTGCCTTAATATTAACCACTGCCGCCTTGGCAATTGCGAGACATGAAGCCACACTAGAAGCCTATAGTTTGCTAGTGTCCCTTAAGTCTCCGAATTGCCTTAGGCGGGCGTGGCGAAATTTAAAAGCAATTCGGAGACGGGACACTAGCCCAATCCGTTCGGTTTCCTCTGGAAGTGCGGCCATGTCCGACAGCGCCTGTCTGAATTTCGATCATCTACCGGAAACCGGCCTCCGGCATCTGGCCAGACAGCTCAGCCCCCGTCTGAAGACGGGCGACTTCCTTGCGCTTTACGGTGATCTCGGCGCGGGCAAGACGACATTCGCGCGCTATCTCATCAGGGCGCTTACCGGCCGAGACGATGAAGACGTGCCCAGCCCGACATTTTCGCTCGTGCAGCCTTACGAAACGCCGCGCTTCGCAGTCCATCATTTTGATTTCTACCGGCTCGGCGATCCGCGTGAAGCTGACGAACTCGGCGTGCTGGAAGCGCTGGAGACCGGCATCGTCATCGCGGAATGGCCGGAACGGCTCGGCGATGATATCCCTGCCGAGCGGCTGGAAATCCGGCTTGAGGATTGCGACGACGAGACGGCACGGAAAGTCAGCCTGACAGGACTGGGCGGATGGGCGAGCCGCATGCAGCGCTTCCGCCATATGCTCGCTTTCCTCGATCGCGCGGACTGGCGCGAGGCGGACCACATCCATGTCAATGGCGACGCCTCCACGCGCAGCTACACGCGCCTTATCAATGACGGCGAAACCGCGCTGCTGATGGACTCGCCGAAAATGCCGGACGAACCCCCGATCCGAGACGGCAAAACCTACAGCCAGATCGTGCATCGCGCCCAGGATGTCCGGCCCTTCGTCGCCATCGCCCATGCGCTGCGGGACGCTGGCCTTGCCGCGCCGCACATTCTTGCTGAGGATCTGGGCGCCGGATTCCTGCTGATCGAGGATTTCGGCGATCTGACCTTCACCCGCCTTGCCGAGAGGGGAGATGATCTTTTCCCGCTCTACCGTCTCGCCGTCGATGCCCTGCTTGAGCTGCGCCGCCATCCGCCGCAGGAGATCATACGCACCGGAACAATCGCGCATGTCCTGCCGCCCTATGACAAAGACGCGCTCGAAATAGAAACGGAGCTTCTCACCGACTGGCTGCTGCCTGCCGCGACTGGTGCGAAGCCATCCGATGAGACGCGTGAGGCATTTACCGCTCTCTGGAACGAACAGTTCGACTGGCTTCTTGCCCAACCGTCAGCATGGGTGCTGCGTGATTTCCATTCGCCCAATCTGATCCTGCGTCCGGATCAGGAAGGCCTCGACCGGCTCGGCATCATCGACTTTCAGGACGCCATGCGCGGCCATGCCGCCTATGATCTCGTCTCGCTGCTTCAGGATGCCCGGCTCGATCTGCCCGAGGGGCTGGAATCCGAACTGCTGGGCCATTATTGCGATGCTTCCGCAGCACAAGAAGAAGACTTCGACCGCGCCGCATTCCTGCGCGCCTATCACTTGCTCAGCGTTCAACGGGCAACCAAACTTCTCGGCCTGTTTATCCGGCTCGCCCGCCGCGACGGCAAATATGGCTATCTGAAGCACATGCCGCGAATCGCCCGATATCTTCGGGATAATCTGCAAGACCTGCATCTCGCCGCGCTCAAATCGTGGTATGACCGCGAAGTGCCGGGCGATTTGACGCCGCTCACGGCCAAAACCAATAGCTGAGGGGCAGCTATGACAACGCCGAAAATCAAACGCGCGCTCGTCCTTGCGGCAGGCTTCGGAAAGAGAATGCGTCCGTTGACGGACAACTGCCCGAAGCCGCTGATCAAGCTGGGCGGCAAGCCGATGATCGACCATGTGCTCGACCGACTCGCCGATGCAGGCGTCGGCCATGCCATCGTCAATGTGCATTATCTGCCCGAAATGATCGAAAGCCACCTGCGCCACCGGACATCGCCGGAAATCAGCATTTCCGATGAACGCGAGACGATCCTCGATACGGGCGGTGCCGTGGCCAAGATTCGCGCGCAGCTCGGCGATGAGGCTTTCTTCGTTCACAACTCCGATTCCGTCTGGATCGAGAATGGCGGCGCAACGCTCAACCGCATGATCGAAGCCTGGGTTGACAGCGCGATGGACAGCCTGCTGCTTCTGGCTTCCGCAAAAAACAGTCTCGGCTATAGCGGGCGCGGCGATTTCCATCTTGAGCCGAGTGGCCGGGTTCGCCGCCGCAAGGGCGATGAGACGGCGGACTATGTCTTTGCCGGGGTCTCGATCAACCATCCGCGCCTGTTTACGGATTGTCCGGACGGCCCGTTTTCGCTCAACTGTCTCTGGGACAAGGCTCTGGCCAATGGCCGTCTTGCCGCGATCAGCCATCAGGGCCTGTGGATGCATGTCGGCACGCCTGAAGCGCTGGCCGAAGCGGAAAAACGGATTGAAGAACGGAACGCAGCCTGAGCTGCACCGGCGATAGGCTCCGCATGACTCTGACCGGCAAGCTGTTTTCCATTCCCCCGAGCGAGCCGTTTCTGGAAAGCCTCGCGCGGACGATCCTGTCCGGCCAGATTCCGGGGGATGGCGCAACGCCACCTGATCCGTTCGATCTTGCGCGCTACGAAATCTATCTCCCCAATCGCGCCGCCTGCCGCACGCTGGCGCAGATCTTCCTCGACCTCTCGCCGAACCGCGCGACCCTCCTCCCGCGCATCCGCCCGCTCGGCAGCGCCGAGGAGGACGAACTGCTTCTGCTTCAGGCCGAGATCGACGACGGGCTGTTCCGCGACACCGATCTGCCCGTCGCTCCGGCAATGAACGCGATGGAGCGGCGGCTTGCCCTGTCCTCGCTGGTCCTGGCATGGGCGCGGCGGCTGCGTGATGGCGCCTCCGGCGAACCGGGCCTGCGCATCGCCGACACGCCCGCCGCTGCCTCGGAAATGGCGCTCGACCTGATGCGGCTGATGGATGAGGCCGAAACCGAAGGCGCCGATCTTTCGCGGTTGGCCGAAATCCTCCCCGAACGCTTCGCCGAATTCGAGCAGCTCAGCCTGAATTTTCTCGGCATCGTCATCGACGCCTGGCCCGCATTTCTCGCCGAACGCGGCATGCTCAACCCGGCGGAGCGCCGCAACCGGCTCATGGCGCTGGAAACGGAACGTCTGCGCCGCATTCATCCCGAAACACCGGTCATTATCGCGGGCTCGACGGGCAGCATTCCGGTAACGGCCGAATTGATGAAGGTAGTCACTGCACTGCCGAAGGGCGCAATCGTCGTACCGGGGCTCGACTTTGTGCTGGACGATGAAAGTTGGGCGTCGCTCGATCAGCATCCGGAACATCCGCAGACGGGGCTTTTTGCTCTGCTCGGCACGCTTGGCGCGAGACGAGAGGATGTGCTGGCGATCGAGGCGGAAAATGCCCAGCCATCGCAAAATACAAGGGCGGTCGTCCTCAGCGAAGCCATGCGCCCGTCGGAAACGCTGGGGCGCTGGCCGTCCTATATGGCGTCTGCCGACCGCGATGCGGTCCGGGACGCGATGAACCCGGTCTGCCTGATCGAAGCGCCCGACGAGCAGGCGGAAGCCGCGGCGATTGCGATGGCGCTGCGCGAGGCACTGGAAACGCCCGGCAGGACCGCAAACCTCGTTACGCCGGATCAGGCGCTCGCCCGCCGCGTTTCCGCCGAACTGCGCCGCTGGAACCTGAAGATTGCAAGCAGCAATGGCGAGCCGCTCCGCACGAGCGCGCCGGGCCGCTTCCATGAGCTGATCGCCGATTATGCCGCGACGGGAGATCAGATCGCGCTGCTTGCCCTGCTCAAGCACCCGCTGACCCGCCTCGGTCTGCCAAATGACACTCTCGGCAGGCTCATTCCGCTGATCGAAATCGCCGGGATCAGGCAGGCATGGTGCGGCGATGGCATCGAGCGGCTGATCCGAAGCATCGAACAGGCGCGCAAGAAAAAGCCGCGTCATACCTTGCTCGATCAGCTTGACGATACCGGGTGGGACGCTCTACTTGATCTCGCCGCACGCATCCGCACCGCGCTCTCGCCCCTTTCGGGCCTTGGAAACAAGGGAGCAATTCCGCTCAAGCAGATCGCCGCCGCGCATATCCGCGCCGCCAACGCCTTTGCCGCCGATGAAAATGGCGATAGCAGCGCGCTTGCTGCAAATCCCGATGGTGAGGCGATGAACCTGTTCGTCTCTGCGCTCTCGGCAGATGTTCCCGGCCCGGACCTTCCGCTTAGCGATTACCCTGCGCTGTTCGGAAGCCTCATCCGCCATGAACGCACCCGCCCGGAGCGCGACGATGGCGCACGCATCCGGATCATGACACCCGTGCAGGCGCGGCTGACATCGGCCGACATGGTCATCATTGCGGGTCTGAATGACGGCACGTGGCCGGAGGCAGCCGATCCCGGTCCGTGGCTGAACCGTGCGACGCGCGCGGCGCTCGGCCTGCCACCGCCCGAGCGCAAGACGCGCCTTGCCGCGCATGATTTCTGCCAGCTGTTCAGCGCGCGCCAAG
>CAYOUP010000054.1:0-1533 GCA_964407125.1 uncultured Hyphomicrobiaceae bacterium
CTAATAAAAACAAAGTCGATCCTAATTTAATGTTCATATTATTTCCAATAACCTCACATTAAACAACTCTTGTGAACTTATCACTGCGCTGTTTATCTGTGTAGGTAGAAAATAATTATTAGAAGAAAAAGTGATTTTCTAGTTTTTTATCAAGTGGCTTGAGAAAGCATCGCCTTCGAGAATATCCTGAAAGCAATCGCCCGGTGCGAGATTGCGTCTTTCTGCTCCGGCTCCATCTCGCCGAAGGTCTCGCTATAGCCTTCAGGTACGAAAATCGGATCGTAGCCGAAGCCCTTGTCACCGCGTGGCGGGAAGGTCAGATGGCCGAATACCTTACCCTCGAAGCATTCGGTCGCCCCGTCCGGCATGGCGAGGCAGAGTGTGCAATTGAAGTTTGCGCGCGGCGGCGTCTCGCTATCGAGTGCACCCTTTTCCGCAAGCTCCCGCTGGACCCGCGCCATCGCCGCCTTGAAATCGCGCTCTTCGCCAGCCCACCTGGCGGAATAGATGCCTGGAGCACCGCCAAACGCTTCGATCTCGATGCCGGAATCATCGGCCAGCGCAGGCAAGCCGGTCGCTTTCGCGGAGGCTTCCGCCTTCAACCGTGCATTCGCTTCGAAGCTGTCGCCGGTTTCCTCCGGCTCCGGAACGCCGAGTTCGCCCGCCGAAACGAGCTCAAGCGCGACAGGGCCGAGCAACTTACGGAATTCCTTGAGCTTCCCGGGATTATGCGTGGCGATGACCAGCCGGTCGCCGCTTTTCAGTTTCAACGCCATCAACCGACCGTCAGCTTTTGCAGACTGACCAGCTCGGCGATGCCTTTCTTGGCAAGGCCCATAAGCTCGCCGAACATCTCTTCCGAAAATGGCTCGCCTTCCGCGGTACCCTGAATTTCGACGATGCCGCCCTTGCCGGTCATGACGAAATTCGCATCTGTCTCGGCTTCCGAGTCCTCGGGGTAATCGAGATCGAGCACCGGCTGGCCCTGGTAGATGCCGCAGGAGACCGCCGCGACCTGATCCTTGAGGACGTCCGTCTTGATCATATCGCGCGCCTTCATCCAATGGAGGGCGTCATAAAGCGCGACCCATGCGCCGGTGATCGAGGCTGTCCGGGTTCCCCCGTCAGCCTGGATCACGTCGCAGTCCACCGAGATCTGATGTTCGCCGAGCGCCGCCAGATCGACGACCGCGCGCAGCGAGCGTCCGATCAGCCGCTGGATTTCCTGCGTGCGTCCGGACGGATGGCCTGTGGTGGATTCGCGCCGCATACGCGATGAGGTCGAGCGTGGCAGCATGCCATATTCCGCCGTGACCCAGCCGCGCCCCTGTCCCTTGAGCCAGGGCGGCACACGCTCCTCGACGGAGGCAGTGCACAGCACATGGGTGTTACCGAACTTGATCAGGCATGATCCTTCGGCATGGATGGAAACGGCCCGTTCGAGCGTGACCGGGCGCATGGTGTCGTTTTCGCGTTTTGAGGGCCGCATGATATCATCCAAAGCTTCTGGAAAGCCCGCACTTTAGGGAAGCG
>CAYOUP010000054.1:1633-12398 GCA_964407125.1 uncultured Hyphomicrobiaceae bacterium
TGCGTGCGCTCGACTGGCAGGACCATGAAGAGCGGATGCGCGGGCTGTTGGCGCGTTTCTACAAGGGGCGTCCGTTGAGGATTGCCGACGGCGTGATGGCGCGTGAGCTGAAGGATGCGTTCGAGGCCTATTTCGCCGGGCTGCTTAATGTCATTGATGGCATAGACGTCGAGATGCCCGGCACGGCGTTTCAGCAAAGCGCATGGAAGATTTTGCGGACTATTCCAGCAGGGCAAACGCTGAGCTATGGCGAGCAGGCCGCCAGAATGGGGCGTCCGAAATCGATGCGGGCAGTCGGCGCAGCCAACGGAGCGAATCCTGTCGGGCTGGTCGTTCCCTGCCACCGCGTGATTGGCGCGAATGGATCGCTCACGGGCTATGGCGGCGGGATCAAGCGCAAACGCTGGCTTCTTGAGCATGAGGGGGCGCTGGGCAAGGCTTGAGCGTGTTAATATAAGATAGAGACGTTATATTTCGCTTGCTGCCATTAATGACAATTCCGTAGCGCAGGATTAACTTGTCGTCCCGGAAGCCCGCAGGGCTGTCCGGGATCCAACGGCCTATCAGTAAGTGCGTGACGGGCTTTAAGATCAATGGATCCCGGCTCTTCGGCCGGGACGACAAAAACTCAGATGCGAAGTAGGCCACATCGCAAGGCTCAACTCTCTCAATCCTGCACCGTATGTCCCCGCCCGCTGCGTGCCGTCAGATAATCCACGGACCGCATTTCCTTCAAACGCGAGGCCGCGCGCTCGAACAGGAATGCGTCGTCGCCTTCGGGATAAAGCGCGTCCGGCTCCGCATCGGCGGACATGATCAGTCCGGTGCGGTTGTCATAGAGCGTGTCGATCAGATTGATGAAGCGGCGTGCTTCATTGCGGCGCTCAGGGGTCAGCACAGGCACATTCTCTATGATGACCGTGTGAAATTTGTGAGCGATGGCGAGATAGTCGGCCGCGCCCAAGGGCTGTGTGCACAGATCATCGAATGAAAAACGCGCAATGCCCATCGCCGCCTCGGGCACCGCGATCACATGGCCTTTGACCGAAATCGTCATGGGTTCGCCTTCATCGCGGTTCGTCAGCATGCGCCATGCCTCGCGAATCCTGGCATCCGCCTCGGGGCCGCGCGGCGTGATGTAATGCGGCGTATGCACAAGCCGGTCGAGGCGGTAATCGCGTACGACTTCCAGTTCGAGCAGCTCCATGCGGTCCTCAAGCAACTCGATGAACGGCACGAAGCGGTCGCGGTTCAGCCCGTTGCGGTAAAGATCGTATGGAGGAACGTTCGAGGTTGCGACAATGACGGTGCCATGCTCGAAAAGCGCTGCGAACAGCCTGCCGAGGATCATCGCATCGGCAATGTCGGTGACGTGGAACTCGTCGAAACACAGAAGTGCGGCTTCGCGTGCGATCTGCTCGCCGACCAGTGGCACCGGATCGCCGGGACGTTTCTTGCGCGCTTCGGCGATGCGATCATGCGTTTCCGCCATGAATTCATGAAAGTGGACGCGCCGCTTTTTTGCGAATGGTACAGTCTCGAAGAACATGTCCATCAGCATGGTCTTGCCGCGTCCGACGCCGCCGAACATGTAAAGGCCGCTGGGAACCGCTCCGCTGTTACGGGTGAAGAATGCAAACAGATCGGTCTTTTTCGGCGGTGTATATGACGCCAGCCGGTTGGACAGGATTTGCAGCTTCTCGACGGCGACGGCTTGAGCCGGGTCGGGCGCGATCTCTCCGGAAGCGACCATCTTGCGATAGCGCTCAAGCAGTTTCTGGGTCATCAGGAGTTCCCTGCCGTCGGCACTTGGAATTGGGCAAACCCCAAGCGGGCTACAACAGACATCGCCTTTCCGCAACTGAACAATATGCGAAAAGCGCGTGAGCAAGACCGTTGCACATGGCCAGGCCAGCAATGTTAAAGTTCCGGGATTGCGGGTAATGCCGGGATTTTTCGCTTGCTGACGCCGCGTAAAGGAGAAAGATGCAGCGATGGACAATGCGGTAGATCAGAAAGGCGCGAGGCTATCGCTTGCCGGTATTCGCAGCGGCGGGAAAGCCGTTCTGGCGCGCGCCTTGAGCTTTATCGAGACGGAAGGCGCCAGCGAAGCCGCGGCAGCGCTGGCTGATGAAGCCTATCTGGCCGCGCGCGCTCATGTGATCGGTCTGACAGGGCCGCCCGGTGTCGGCAAATCGACATTGATCAACGCACTTCTGAAACGATGGCGGTCGGACGGCATCAGCGTTGGTGTCATCGCGGTCGATCCATCATCCGTTCAAAGCCAAGGGGCGCTGCTCGGTGATCGTGTGCGTATGCGCACCGATCCCGAAGATGACGGTGTGTTTGTTCGCTCGCTGGCTTCCCGGGGGCGGCTTGGCGGTCTTGCCGATGTGGCCTTTCCGTCCATCATATTGATGCGTGCGGTCTTCGACAGGGTGATCGTCGAAACGGTCGGTGTTGGACAATCAGAGGCAGAGATTAAAACGGTGGCCGATACGGTCGTTATGTGCGTGCAGCCCGGATCTGGCGATTCGCTGCAGTTCATGAAGGCCGGAATCATGGAAATTCCCGACATTGCTCTTGTCACGAAGGCTGATAGCGGATTGGCTGCGCGCCGGGCTTTGTCGGAGCTTGAGGGCGCGCTTAGCCTGGCAAGTGGGGAGAGCGTTCCCTGCTATCTGGTTTCATCGGCAACCGGCGAAGGCTTTGACGGGCTGCTCGATGCTCTGAAGCAGCGTTCGGAAATGCTGAAGGGGGACGCTTTCGAGAGCCGCAGACACAAACAGGCGGAAGATTGGCTGGTGTCGGCCGTCCGTCAGCGCTATGGCGAAGCCGGCGTGGAATTGGCAAGAAAAGCGCTCAGTCTGAAAAAAGGAGCGGCGCCATTTGGACAAAACCGAATGATTTCACGTGGCTTCGATCTGTCCTTTCATAATAAGGAATAACATTTATCCGGCATTTGAAATCATGAAATTGTCCAGAGAGCATGTTAGTTTACATAAACTTTCGGGGGTAACTTAATTTTTCCATAGTTTTCTGGCCAATTGTCGATTGGCACAGATTGAGGCGATCCTAACCAATCATTTACCTTTGTAAGTTCTGATCTATGAGCCGTAATGAAACACATACCGGCGTGAGAAACTTGCCGACTGTCCGGGCGGGGAATTTGCCAACTGACCGGAGGTCAGGGAATGTGCGAATTTTGCTTGGGGAAGGGCTGAAGGGACGTATGAGTACGCGCTTTGCAGTCAAAAAGCGGCATGTGCTGATCGGCGTTACGGTTCTATCGCTCGCCGGGGCCGGTTTCTCGGTCTTTCATGTGCTCTCCAGCGGCGACTCATACGAATTTACTACGGCTAACAGCGTCTCGATCGAACGGTCTCCCACCCGGCACGCTCCGGATATCGCGTTGAATCAAACCGCGGACAAACTCTTCGCTATGTCCGGCAAGCATGATCGTGCGGACTATACGGCGCGTGTAACGGCATCGTCCGATGCCAAGGGCAACACGCAGACCGCAGCGGCCGAACAGACGCCCAGCCATAATAATATCCCGATCATTGCCGCATCCTTCACGCCCGTCGAAATGATACGCGGAGGTCCGACCCGCTTTGCTAGCGCGCTCCAGACTCAGAATGTCAACCGCGAGGGAAAATCCGACCGCCTCGATCCTGCGGAGACCGTTGCCAAGCTTGCACCATCGTCCGATGAGCTGAACGGGCCGGGCATGAGCGCCGCCATGTTCATGTTGTCCCCGACAATCGACTTCGAAAATCCCTCGCAACTCGCTTCGGCAGATGCGTCGGATAGCTCCAAAGGTGTCAAAGGCAAAGCGAACGGCCGGACCACATGGGAGGACCTTATCAAGCTTGCGCGTGTAACGGGCGGCGATGGCGAGAAGATCAAGGAAGGCATTTTCGGCAATCTTACCGAGAATGAGTTCCGTGCCCGCGAGTTCCGCTGCATGGCAACGGCCATCTATCACGAGGCCAGAGGCGAATCTATAGAGGGACAGGTCGCGGTCGGACAGGTCATCATGAACCGTGTTCGCAGTGACTATTATCCCAACACGATTTGCGGCGTCGTCTTCCAGGGACAGTGGAACCGCAACGCCTGCCAGTTCTCATTCGCCTGCGATGGCCGCACGGACGCGCCAAAGGAAGGCAAACTGTGGAACGTCGCGATTGATGTCGCCAAAAAAGTGATCTCCGGCAAGTCGTACATCAAGGAGCTCGCCGAGGCGACGCATTACCACGCGACCTATGTCTCACCGAAGTGGCGCAAAGAGATGCAGAAGATCAAGCGTATCGGCGTTCACATCTTCTACAAGGCGCCATTCGTGCGTCCGCTGATCGCCAGCAGCGATCTGGACGATCTTTAAACTATTTCTATCCGTTTGCGCGGGATGATTGACGCGGATCCCGGCTCTTTGGCCGGGACGGGCAACCGCACACATCCCCTCCTTCATGGGGACAGGCTTTGTTCTCATCCCACCAGCAACTCAGCTATTCCCACGTCCCCAGCTTTCATAAAGCCTCTGGGCTCTCGGCGGCAGCCAGCTGTCGGTGATGCGTCCGTCAGGCAGCGGCTTTTCGAAAACAGCATCCTGATCATCATGGAGGATTTCGCGCGGGCGGAATTCCACGATAGGCTCGCGTCGATAGGCGTACGACTTACGCAGTATTTTCCTGGACCATTGTTGATTGTGATATAGTCGGGATAGATGCCATGTCACGAATACGCTGGTAAGAGCGGCGATGGTCAGTGCGGCCAGAGTGTAAGGGAAATCCAGCTTAGCGGGAGAGAAAGCCAGAGACGTATCCGTTAATTCCGCGCCAGTATAACTTTGGGTTTTTACCTCATTTAGAACTGCAACTTCAGTATTTTGCAGATCTAATTGACCCATTTTGTCGTTTATTGAAGTCAAGACAACGCCAATATACCCCAAAATCCCAACGATAACCAAGCGCGATGCGTGTTCCACGGCCTCACTCCTTATCTATACTGTCATGAACCACCCATGAATTTGCCTTCATACATATGGTAGCAAAGATATATTGCATTAGCAATTCGTTAACCGTATCGAAATCGCGCAAATTCACATTAATGAACGTGTCATGATTCTCCGCCTTCTCTTTCCGGTTTTCCCGTGTTTTTCACGGCTTTGCCAGTGTCGATGAAGACAGGCTGAGTGCTCGTGGGGCGTCTTGCAATTGCCTTGGAAAATATTCGGCAAACATGAAGGCAATTCGGAGACGGGACACTGGCGGACATAGCGGGAGGAAACGGTGCGCATCGGGTTGTCTGAATGCTTGACAGCGCGGCCGGATACACGTCAATGAAGGTCAGCTTTTTTTCTGACAATTGACGATATCGGGGCGTCATGAAGATCAATGGAAATGAAATTCGTCCAGGCAACGTTATCGAGCATCAGAGTTCGCTATGGATCGCCGTCAAGGTCAATGCGGTCAAGCCCGGCAAGGGGCCGGCCTATGCTCAGGTCGAGCTGAAGAACCTCTTGAACGGCTCAAAGCTCAATGAACGTTTCCGCGCGTCGGAGTCGGTGGAACGGGTGCGTCTCGAACAGAAGGATTATCAGTACCTCTATGTTCAGGACGACATGCTGGTCTTCATGGATACGCAAACCTATGACCAGCTCGAAATCCCGCAGGACTTCGTCGGCGAACGGGCCGCCTTTCTTCAGGACGGCATGACCGTGACAGTTGAAAGCCATGAGGGCAAACCACTCGGCGTTTCACTGCCGGATCATGTGACGCTCGAAGTTGCCGATGCCGAGCCGGTCGTGAAGGGGCAGACAGCGTCCGCGTCCTACAAGCCCGCCATGATGGAGAACGGCGTGCGCGTCATGGTGCCGCCTTTCATCACCGCTGGCGAGAAAATCGTGGTGGATACGAACGACACGACCTATGTTCGCCGTGCCGAGTGACCGTCAATCGGCGGCCTGAGCGGATGTTCAATGCGAACCGGTTCTACCAGGGGATGATAATCATCTCTCAGGGACGAACCAGTTCGCTGCGTTCGCCAGAATAATCTGCAGCTTATCAATTCGGAGTATGGAGCTATGGCAGCCTCGGCGCTGATGACCATAATGTTCAATGCAGCGCGAAAAGCCGGGCGTAATCTTGCCCGCGATTTCGGTGAGGTCGAACAGCTTCAGGTCTCGCGAAAAGGCCCGGGTGACTTCGTGACCGCCGCCGATCTACGCGCCGAGCAGGTCCTCTACGATGAACTGGCAAAGGCACGCCACGGCTACGGCTTCATCATGGAGGAGCGCGGCGTCGTCGAGGGGCCGGATAAAAGCCACATCTGGATCGTCGACCCGCTCGACGGCACCATGAACTTCATGCATGGCATACCGCATTTCGCCGTTTCCATCGGCCTCCAGCGTGAGGACGAACTGGTTGCCGGTCTTGTCTACAATCCGGCGAATGGTGATGTCTTCACCGCGGAAAAGGGGAAGGGCGCCTTTCTGAACGACCGCCGCATCCGTGTCGCCGCCCGTTCCAATCTGGAGGAATGCGTCATCGTCACCGGCATTCCGCATCGCGGCCGGCCCAATCACGAGAGCTATCTGCAAAGTCTGGGGCGGATCATGGCGCAGGTGTCAGGCATCCGCAGAAGCGGCTCGGCGGCGCTCGATCTGGCCTGGCTGGCGGCGGGCCGCTATGACGGTTTCTGGGAACTGAACCTCGGTCCCTGGGACATGGCGGCGGGGCTTGTGCTCGTCCGGGAGGCCGGCGGCTTTGTTTCCGATCTCGATGGCGGCAAGACCATGATGGAAAGTGGCAATATTCTTGCAGGTAACGAGTTTGTGCATCGTTCATTAATGAAAATATTGTAACGTTTCATTTTGCAGCATTTGGGCGACAATTCTGCCTATAAAATGGGCGATGAACACAGTAGCGGCAAATCTGCCTCTGCCGCGTCTTGTTGTGAGCCGATTTGTGGGCAACAAGGTTTTGTGAATCGGGGTTTGTTTAAAAACAATATGTTTTTCGTGATGCATAAATAAGCTAAGACTTGGCGCGGAGGGGAGTTGCCATGTCTTATCCGCCGCAAAAGCGTTCGACGAGTATGACCAAAGCGCAATATTACAAGACGTTAACCACGCCGCAGGTGTTCGTATGGCGGATGTTCCTCTTCGTCGTGCTGGCATCGTTTATTGCGATGTTCCTCTACGCAACGATCCTGACCGCCTTCGAATCCAATCCGTGGCTTAACGGCGTCATTATCGGCACGCTCGCAATCGGCATCATCTATACCTTCCAGCAGGTGCTACGGCTTTACCCGGAAATCCGCTGGGTCAATAATTTCCGCATTGCCGATCCCGGTCTCGCGGTGGAGCGGACGCCGGTCATGCTTGCGCCGATGGCGACTTTGCTGACCCGTCGGCAGGGGCAGGGCGCGCTTTCCGCGACCGCCATGCGCTCGATCCTCGACTCAATCGGCGCCAGGCTTGACGAGGCGCGCGAGACGACCCGCTATCTTGTTGGCCTTCTGGTCTTTCTCGGCCTGCTGGGTACGTTCTGGGGCCTGATCCAGACCGTGCAATCGGTCGGCACCGCGATCAACGCTTTGAGCCCGACCGGTGGTGAGGGTGGGGTTCTTATCGAAGATCTCAAAACCGGCCTTTCCGCGCCGCTGGCAGGCATGGCGGTCGCTTTTTCATCCTCGCTGTTCGGCCTTGCCGGGTCATTGATCGTCGGCTTTCTGGATCTACAGGCATCTCAGGCGCAGAACCGTTTCTACAATGAACTTGAGGAATGGCTGTCGAGCATTACCGAACTCGCGCCTGAAGGCAGCGGCGTGGCCGCAGGTCAGCCTGCCCAGTTGCGGTTCGCCGTTCTCGATATGCAGCGCAGCATGACCGACCTTGCCGAGAAGATCGAGCAGAGCATGATGCGCAATAATAGCGGCGAGGCCATGCTCGAGCTGTCGCGCGGGATCGACCGCCTCGTGAAACAGATGCGGGCGGAGCAGAAGATCGTCCGCGAATGGGTCGATGAGCAGGCAAGCCAGCAGAATGCTCTCGCCAACATGCTCCGCGAACAGAACAAGCTGGCCACCATATTGCGCGATGTCGCGGCGCGTCCGCCGCGCGGCGGGGGTAGCCGTTGAGCGAGATGAGGAAAAGTGGGCACCACTTTTTCGCTCGCCAGCCCGCTCAGAACTATAGGAGTCGATCGCTGTTCATGATTTCGGATTGCTTCAATCCAGAATCATCGTGATCTTGGAAGGAGCCGCTGAATGGCATATGCCGTAAGAGGACGGCGCCGGGGCACGCAGGATTACTGGCCCGGATTTGTGGACGTACTGTCCACCTTGCTGCTTGTCGTCATCTTCCTGATGTCGCTTTTCATGGTGGCCCAATATATCGCGTCGCAGGAATCGACCGGCAAGGATGCCGCGCTGGCGCGCCTCAACCAGCAGATCAGCTCGCTGACGGAATTGCTCGCGCTGGAAAAGTCGAAGAGCAAATCATCCGCTGACGAAATTGCCAATCTTCAGGCATCGCTCTCCGCGGCGCTTGAGGAACAGGCGCGCTTGCAGGGCTTGCTGAGTGATGCCGGGGCCGCGGGGCAGTCGGCCCAGGACCGCCTTTCAACGCTGGCAGGCGATCTGGACGAGCAGAAGAAGATTTCATCCGATGCGCTGGCTCAGGTGGAGCTGCTCAACCAGCAGATCGCTGCGCTGCGCCGCCAGATTGCCGCGCTGGAAGATGCGCTTGAAGCTTCAGAGAACAGGGACCGGGAATCGCAGACCCGCATCGCCGATCTCGGCCAGCGCCTGAACGTTGCGCTTGCAAGGCGCGTGCAGGAGCTTTCACGTTTCCGCTCCGACTTTTTTGGTGAGTTGCGCCGTATTCTTGGCAATCGCGACGATATTCGTATCGTCGGCGACCGTTTTGTCTTTCAGGCGGAGGTTTTCTTCGATAGCGGCTCGGCGGAGATCAGTCCGGACGGCCAGATCCAGCTCGACAAACTGGCCAACGCGCTGCTTCAGCTCAGTGAAAAAATTCCCTCCGATATCAACTGGGTTCTGCGCGTCGACGGCCATACGGACAATCGTCCGATTTCGACGCCGACATTTGCCTCCAACTGGGAGTTGTCTTCAGCCCGCGCCATTTCCGTGGTCAAATATCTGATCTCCAAGCAGGTTCCGCCGAAACGGCTCGTCGCCGCCGGTTTTGGCGAATATCAGCCGCTTGAGGATGCGGGCAGCGATCTTGGCCGCAACCGCCGTATCGAGTTGAAGCTTACCGAACGCTAGAACAGCGGACTTTCAATCGGAATCGGAAGTCCCGCTCTAATTCTTTGTTTTAGCATCGAATTTATCCGAAGAGTGGTGTCCACTTTTAGGTCCGATGCTCTAAATTTCGTCAGGACCAGCCATGAAGACCGCCACGCATTGGCATGAAAGATTATTGTCGGAAAAGCAGGAGCTTGAAGCCTTGAGCGATGACGCACGGGAGTCGCGCAGTGCTGTCGAACTGGATCAGCAGGGCGTCGGCCGGCTTTCGCGCATGGATGCGATGCAGCAGCAGGCCATGGCAGTTGCTTCCGAGCGCAGACGCAGAATGCGCATCTCACAGATTGAGGTGGCACTGAAACGTCTGGTAACGGATGATTTCGGCTATTGCATCCGTTGCGGCGAACCCATTCTGGAGGAGCGCCTGGCCATCGACCCGGCCAGTACGCTCTGCGTGGATTGCGCCGATACGCGTTAGCAATAGGCTCAGGATTTCGGTATCCGATGCCAAACAAACAGTTGGAGCGGCGTTTCCGATTCCGACTGAAAGTCCGCCACTCTACAGTGTGTCTCCCAAAGGCGGGAACCGGTTTTGGGAGACATGCTGTTGGCGTCAGTGCTGTGTAAAGGAGGATCGGCCCGTGCGCTTGTTTGCCAGCGCTGAAGCTATGCCGGCCGGCGTTACGGAGGCGTTACGCCATTCACTGTCGCGCAATATCCTGCGCCGTCCCGTCAGCACATTTGACGGCACGGATTTGGCCGACGGCCAGATGGCGTTGAACGCGAATTGAGCCAGCTTTGTTGCCCCGGTCGATCCGTCTTCCCAGATATCTAGACCGTAACGATTGCCCTCCACGCGGCGAAGCATGTCGCCGGTCCAGCAGCTGTGTTCCCCGATGACGAGCTGCTCATGCGCATTGAGAAGCGCGGGCGACTTGATTATGCGGACCGAGCTTGCTTTGCTGTCGCTGCCGCCCGCCAGATTGAATGCGGAGGCCATTTCCGCCGCGAGTTCGATCGGCGCCAGCCTTGCGAAAATCATCCGCGCGGAGAATTCCTTTTTTTGCAGATGCTCTGCCTGGAGAGCCAGCGCCCGTGCGATTTCCGATGAAGGTGATCGGGCGATAAGGGTCAATGAACGATCCTTGAGCGAGGCGCCTTTCGTTTCCAGCCGCTGGAGACAGTCCCCAA
Organism: uncultured Hyphomicrobiaceae bacterium; assembly: GCA_964407125.1. GTDB lineage: Bacteria > Pseudomonadota > Alphaproteobacteria > Rhizobiales > Rhodomicrobiaceae > JAHQVI01. Next base: position 12,098 of record CAYOUP010000054.1, read on the forward strand.
TCCGCATTGCGAGGCGTTCTGTAAGGATCTGGCAGTCGCCCGTGGGCTTTTTATGAAAGGCGGAGAGAAACCCCATGGTTTTCGTTCCTATCTGGCGGGATGATCCGGCACCTCTATGGGCCGTTGTCTGTTGAGAAGAGTATTTCCCGCCAGGGTTAAGGAACGATTGATGGCCGTGCCAAATTTGAAAAAAGCTGCCGATTTGCCCGGCAACACGGCGCCGGAACGGATTTCAGCACGAGAAGGGCGCCGCGCCGAAATCCATTCATGAAAAAGAAGCGGCGTCAGCTCTCGCTGGGAT
>CAYOUP010000055.1:0-12127 GCA_964407125.1 uncultured Hyphomicrobiaceae bacterium
TAGCCGTACCAGGAGGAATTGCGGCGATAGTCATCGATCTCGGCCTGCGCCTTGTCGAGCATCATCGCTCCGACGGGATCATCGGCATATTTGCCGCGCAGCTCCGCGATCCGGGACTCCATCGGCTCGTAATAGTTGAGCCAGTCCTGTTCCGGCAGAACGAAATCGCCAAGCAATTTGTAACCGCATGCCGCGACAATCTCCCGGCATCCTTGCGGATCGCGCATTGTTGGATATTCGGAGAAGGACTCCACGGTTTCCACTGGCGGATCGGGACGCAGCCAGACAGGTTCCGTAAGCGCGATCCTCCCGCCAGGCTTAAGAAACGGTTTCCAACGCTCCAGAGCGTTCTGCAAGCCTATGATATAAGCCGCCCCCTCGCACCAGATCAGGTCGACCGTTTCCGGCTCGGCAGGCAGGTTGTTCATATCGCCCTCAACGGCGGTCACGCGGTTAAAAACGCCTGCATCCGTCGTCTTGCGGCGGACGTCGCGCAGAAAGGGCGCATGATTGTCGAGAGCGGTGATGATCGCGCTCGGTAGGAGGCGGGCCAGATCCATCGTCTGACGGCCAGGCCCGCAAGCGACATCCAGAACCTCCGCACGCTCAGGGAAGGTCCCCGCAATCTCAAGCGCCCGCTTCGTCGATTCAAAACTACCCGGCCCTTCCTGCGGCAGGCCGGAGTGAATATCAAAAAAGACTGCAGTTTCCCGGGCGTCCGGCATCCTCGCCTCCGTCAAAAATTCATAAATGAGTTTTCACGGAGCCGATTTCAAATGCCGCACCAGCGCCGTGCAATTTCGACGAATGCTTCACGCGCCTGTTCGATCCTGTAAATATGGCAAAATTCATTGGTCTGATGCGCCAGATCCGGCTCGCCCGGACCGAGGATGACTGTCGGAATAGGCCCGTAGCCACGCGTGAGAGCTTCGGCATCGGTGAAATAGCTTGCGATGTCGGGGGCATGGCGCTCGCCCGTTATTTCCGCAATTACCTCACAGACCTCGCCATACCAGGGATCGTCCGGCTGGGTATAGACGGGCGGCGAATATCCCATTTTCTTGAAGGTGACATCGCTGCCGCCGATTTCTGCAAGCTGCGTCATGACCTCGGCGTCGTTCAGGCCTGGGACCATGCGGATGTCGATACCCATTTTCGCTTCGTCGGGGATCGAGTTGATGTTCATTCCGCCATGAAACCAGCCGATATTGAGCGTCGGGAGGGCAGCGGGCAGCGAGCGCCCTTCTTCCAGCCGCAGCTTTTCGAGTTTCGTGGCCACGCGGGCCGCCTTATAGACGGCATTCTCACCGGTTTGCGGTCTCGATCCGTGGCCCGTTATTCCGGTCGCGCGGCCTTCGACCCAAAGGACGCCTTTATGGCCGTTGAGTGGGCGGTTCGAGGTCGGCTCCGCGATGAGCATCGCCCCGGCCTCACCGATCAACCCGCCCTGCGAGACAAGATAGTTCGACCCCTGACAGCCGCGTTCTTCGGCCGCTGTAATCACCAGAACAAGCCCCGGCGTTCCGGCAAGATGCGGTGCGAGTTCAACCACCGCCGAAATAATCGCGGCGACGCCGCCCTTCATATCCGTCGAGCCGCGCCCGTATAGTTTTCCCTCGGCGATCTCAGCGGCGAATGGCGGCACACTCCACTCGGCGGCGCCGAGCGGCACGACATCGGTATGGCCGGAGAGGCAGAGCGGCTTCCTGTCAACCGATCCGCCGATGGTCGCGATCAGATTGGCGCGGCTTTCATCGCCATTCAGCAGGTGATAGGCGCAATGAAAGCCAGCCCGCTCCAATATGCCGCCGATATATTCGGCGCAGGGCGTTTCGTTGCCGGGTGGATTTATGGTCTCGAAGCGGATCAGTTCACGGGTCAGTTCGACGGGATCAATCATTCATTATGCCTGAAGCGCAGGGATAGCCCTGTAATGATCGAGGGCTTCCGGGTTTGAGAGCGCTTCCTTGTTTTTTATTTCGCGGCCATGCACGATGTCGCGCACGGCGATTTCGGTGATCTTGCCCGATTTCGTACGCGGAATGTCCGGCACCTGAACGATCCGGGCCGGGACGTGGCGCGGCGTTGCACCATTGCGTATCTGAGTCTTGATCTTCTGCTCAAGTGCCTCGTCAAGGGCCAGGCCATCCTTCAACACGACAAACAGGATGACGCGGACATCATGGTCCCAGTCCTGGCCGATGACGATGGACTCGCGCACCTCTTCCAGCTTTTCGACCTGTCGATAGATCTCCGCCGTGCCGATGCGTACCCCGCCAGGATTGAGCGTGGCGTCCGAACGGCCATGAATGATCATGCCGCCATGTTCGGTCCACTCGGCGAAATCGCCATGATGCCAGATGTTTTCGTAACGCGCGAAATAGGCGTTGTGGTATTTCTCGCCTTCCGGATCGTTCCAGAACATCACCGGCATGGAGGGAAACGGCTGTTTGCAGACCAGTTCGCCCTTGCCGCTTTTCATCGGATTGCCCCCTGCATCAAACACATCGACGGCCATGCCTAGACCCGGCCCCTGAATCTCACCGCGCCAGACCGGCAGTGTCGGATTGCCGAGCACGAAGCAGGCGCAGATATCCGTGCCGCCCGCGATCGAGGCCAGATGCAGATCGGACTTGATCGCGTCATAGACGTAGTCGAAGCCTTCCGGCACAAGCGGCGAGCCGGTCGAGGCCATGGTGCGCAGCTTGCTGAGCTTGTGGGTGTCGCGCGGGCGCATATTCTCCTTGTGCAAGGCGTCAATGAATTTTGCCGACGTGCCGAAGAAGGTCATGCCTTCCTCGTCGGCATAGTCGAAAAGCACATTGAGCGATGGAGAGGACGGCGAACCGTCATAAAGGAGAAGCGTTGCTCCACTCGCCAGGGCTCCGACCAGCCAGTTCCACATCATCCATCCCAGCGTCGTGAAGTAGAGAACGCGGTCGCCGTGCCGAATATTGGAATGAAGCTGATGCTCCTTGAGCAGCGTCAGCAGGACACCTCCCGTTGAATGCACGATACATTTTGGAATGCCGGTCGTGCCGGAAGAAAACAGGATAAAGAGCGGATGATCGAAGGGCACGCGCTCGTATTCGACCGGCAGGGCTTCATATGGCTTGATCGCCGCTTCAAGCGTGACCGCGTCAGGTATACCTAAAGCGGCCTGCTCGGCCTCACCAATAAGCGATATGATGACGACCGGCGGATTGCCGGGAAGACCGGCAGCGATGTCGCGGACTTTTTCGCCGGTGCGGATCGTCTTGCCGTTATAATAATAGCCATCGCAGGAAAGGAACAATTTCGGCTCGATCTGCCCGAAGCGGTCCAGCGCACCTTGCACACCGAAATCGGGCGAGCAGGAAGACCAGATTGCGCCGAGCGAGGTGACAGCCAGCATCGCGGCGATAGACTCCGGCATATTCGGGAGCATGGCGGCAACGCGGTCGCCCTTGCTGACGCCTCTGGCGAGCAGATATTGCTGGAGGCGAGAGACCTGCGCCGATAGCTCCGCCCAGTTCATCCGGCGGCGGACTTTATCCTCACTGCGAAAAATCAGCGCATCGCCATCACCGGGATGTGCCAGAAGGTTTTCAGCAAAGTTCAGTTTCGCGTCGGAAAAAAAGCGCGCCTCCTCCATCTTGTCCGCATTGACGAGATAGGGCATCTTGCCCTTATCCCCAACAACGCCACAATAGTCCCATATAGCTGACCAGAACTGTTCCGGCTCATTCAGCGAGAAGGCGTGCAGGTCAGAATACTGAGCAAATTCCATGTTGTGGCGCTGAGCGAGGAACTTGCTGAAAGCCGTCATGTTGCTAGCTGCTATCGTTTCTGCCGATGGCACGTATAACGGCTTTTCCGCATTCATCTCTTGTCTCCTCCCGAGCCGCCCCCTATTGGTTAGGGGCAACATCGTCGAACTCAGATATGCGCCGGTCTGATCCTGCACCTCGCCATTGCCGGAGACCGCAGCGCGATTCCACTCAATCATGATTGAGCGTGCATGAGATTTAAAGTCCTGTTTTACCGGTTCCTGTTTGCTATTGCAGGATTTTTGCTGCCGCTCGTCTTCCTGGCAGGGGCTGCGCCCTATGTCATTAATGCTGAACCCGTCAAGAAACGCCTGGTCGAAGAGCTTAGAAGCTGGACCGGTTCGTATGTGGAACTGCGCGGTCCGGTCACGATTGAAAGCTTTTTTTCGCTGTCGCTCAATGCTCAGGATATCGAATTCTACGCCTTCAAAGGGCTGCCCCAGCTCAAGACGCTCAAGGCGGAGGAAATCGTCGCGCGCATCGCCTGGATGGATCTGTTCGCCGGGCGGCTCGATTTCGACAAGATCAAGATTAACGGAGCGCAAATCGATATACACTCATTCGGCCGCGAGGATGGTCTTGCGGCAGCCGAAACTTTGCTGGCAATGTCGAGAGATGCACAGTTCGATGCTTTCGTTATCCAGGATTGCATGATTTCCATTAAAGGCGCTTCCGAGAGTGCGGCATCTGAAGACTACAGCCTCGATCATCTTTTGATTAAGCTAGATCCGTCCAGCCAGGACGTTGAACTTTCGGCCACGTTCCTCGAGGAAGCCGAACGCACTTCGGTGCGCGCAAGGATACGCGCCGGGGCTTTACGCGAGCCGGGGGCAGTCCTGCCGCTGGAGCTGGGCTTGGAAAACCCGTATGTCAGCGCCAGCTTTGAAGGGACCGCAAATGTTGGCAATAACTGGCGAGCCCTCGGAAATGTTTCCGTCGCCCTTCAAAATCCTTCGCGCCTCGGAAAGTGGCTGGACCAGCCCTATTTCGACAATTTGCATCTGCCCGTTTCCGTGTCCGGCAAGGCCGAGATCACGAAAAACCGTGTGGCTTTTGAGGAAGCCCGGCTTTCCATAGCCGAGCAGAACGCAACCGGTGAATTTGATCTTGTTTTTGGCGGCGCCAATCCACAGCTGCTTGGCTCCGTCGCATTCGGTTCGTTTGACGTCGCCGCATTCACCCAGGCAGTCTCGCCGGACAAACAGATAAGTGTCGTCGATCTCGACAATCTCAAGAATGTCCTGACCGGCATACGTCTGGACCTGAGACTTTCTGCCGAAAGCATCAAATTCAAAGACATTGAAACCGGAGAGACGGCTTTCACCCTGCTTGGAGAAAATGGCCAGTTCTCCACGGAAATCGCACATATGGATATTCTTGGAGGCGGAGTTTTCGGCCATGCCGAGCTTGATACAACCGGCGATGAGCCACTTGTGAAGACGCGCCTGACCGGCGAAAATCTCGACATTTACCAGGTTCAATCCATTGCGGATATCCCTCCCTGGTTGTCTGGAAATATCGGCGGCAATATCGAGGCATCCACGTCCGGTTCGAGCCTTTCCGACATACTCGGCAATGCAGCCATTTCCGGTAAAGCCTCCATATCCGATGGAGGGCAGATAAGGCTGGATCTGGACAAGCTTGCTTCCATCCAAAAAGGTGAGGAGCAGAGCGGATGGGACGGAATAGACAGCGAATGGTCGGATTTCGACGCGCTGCATTTCGCCTTCGCCTATGAGCGCGGCCTGTTCCGCCTGAGCAATATCGCTCTCATTCGTCCTGACGGAGATGTCAAAGCCGATGGCATAATCGACACCAGGGAAAATAAGATCGATTTACATATCACCTTCGCGCCCGAAACTGCGTCCGGTGCAACTGCAATTCCGCAATCCGGGAACGCCACAGTCGTTTCGATCTACGGACCGTGGAAAGCGCCTGTGCTGCGTTCAATCAGCAAAACCAATCGCGCGGCAACCGACGCACGCGGCTTGAGCAAGACTTCAGGGCGCAGTGACAGGCTTTAGTTACCATCCTTGACCTCGCATTCAGCCTCTTCGCATTATCCTGACACTGTGCTACGAAGCCCGGAACCGTGCACAGTTTCCATGGCTGGGCAGGCCCAGAGGGAAGACAAAAGGCCTCCCCGCTCACCGGTGCATGGCTTACAAGACAGAGTAAACAGAGGGTTAACAGGTGACAGTTACGCGCGCAGCAATCTGGGGCATAGCCGCTCTTGCCGGAGCTTCTCTCTCACAATTGTCCTTTATCCAGGCACAAACGTCACCTCAGCCTCCCGCATCCAACGCCATTGAGCAATCGGCTCGGCCAATCATCCCTCCAGGCGAGAATAGCGGCAAGGAAACCACCTCCGGCAGTAATGGTAATTCCAGTCTTGAGAATGAAAAATCCGAAATAGTCAATACGACGGCGGAAGATAAGCCTGATGGCGGAATCGCGCTGACCGGGGCGGATAATAAAGACACGCCCCCCTCCATACAAAATGGCGGCGAAGGTGCGTCTCCGGCTGCAGCCGTAGCGCCCGCGCAAAATAACGCAACGGTCCAGAATACACCCCGCGCAGAAAGCCCGGTCCAGCTTACACCGGCGGATTCCGAAACCTCTAAGGAACGCCCGCTTTCTCAACCAGCTTCGAATGATACAGGTGATACGGCGCCTGCAACGGGGGCGGACGTGCAGGCGTCGCAGCCGGAGCCTGAACCGAAAGCGGAACCTGTGAAAATTGACCCAAAGGACATCAAGGTCACGGTAGCGACCTGGTCCGGGGCTTATGGTGAAGCGCAACAGCGGGCTCTTATCGAGCCGTTCACGAAAAAGACCGGATATGACGTGAAGACGGTGATTTATGACGGCGCCTACGACAGGCTCGAAAAGCAGGCTGGCGACGCCAAATGGAGCGTCGTTGATCTGAACGGCGCCGACATGATAAAGGCCTGCAATGACGGCCTGCTTGAACGTCTTGACAATAAATTTCTGGAATCCGGGCCGAACGGCAATCCCGCCTCTGACGATTTTCTGCCCGGCGCTATCCATGAATGCGGGATTGGCAGCATGGCCTGGTCGGCGGTTCTGGTCACCGATCAGCGGCTTGAGCACAAACCGGCATCGCTCAAAGACTTTTTCGATATCGGAAATTTTCCCGGTAAGCGCATTCTGCCGAAACAGCCGCGCTATTCGCTGGAACTCGCCCTCATGGCTGACGGCGTCGCCCCTGAAAAGGTCTACGACGTCCTAAAGACACCACAAGGACAGGACCGGGCCTTCGCCAAGCTCTCATCCATCAAGGATGACATCACCTGGTGGGAAGATCCTGCGGATGTCCTTGGCCGGATCGTGAACAAGGAAGCCATTATGGGGGTTGCGTTCAATGGGCGCGCCTTCATGTCCATCGTTGCGTCCGAACAGCCGCTCGAAATCGTCTGGGATCATCAGATTTACACATATGACTATTGGTCCATCCCACGCGGTGCGGAATTTCAGGACGCTGCACGCGAATTCATCGGCTATGCGACCAGTCCGAAATCACTTGCCGCACAGGCCGGCTGGCTTCCCTACGGCCCCTCACGCCGGTCTGCCGCCGTATCGGTGGGGAACCATCCCGAGCTTGGTATCGACATGAAGCCTTTCCTGCCCACACATGCTGATCATTTTGCCAACGCTCTGGCCATGAATGACGCCTTCTGGGCACAGAATGAGCCTGTGCTCAATGAACGGTTCGCGGAATGGGTGCAGGGACGCCAGCTTCCGCCGCAAAAGAATGCCATGCGTATCCAATAACGGCATTTTCTTCGTGTTGAGAAATTCTTGCGTTGTTACATTTTCGTCACGCGAATGTCATTTCCGCCACAATTGCGGCAATTTCCGGAACTGGAAAAGAAGCACACGGAATAAAAGTAAAACGGGAATCCATCCGGCAACGGAACTCCGTAAAAGCGCGTAAATCGCTTTTTGTATACGGACTTCCTGCAATGCGTCCGTTCCGGATCAGATCCATGCGCTAAAACTGACAAGGAAAGTTGCATTTCCTGCCCGTTGCAACCCCGCCATGATTCGGTATATCAGCCGTCCAAAATCGCTCCCGGCAGGGAATACAAGATATTGCGGTAAGCGCATATCTGAGTCAGTTTGTTGACAATCGGTTGTTTGGATCTGCGGCTCTCATCAGCAGGTCTATACATGCTGGATGATTTGGCTGTGACATCGCTACTAATGCCGGAGGCCGGGCTTCGCCTGCAGACCTCAAGAGAGAATAGGTCCAGCCAGTCAAGCGGGGTGCAGCACTGCCACTCGATCCGGTGGCAGTGCTTTTTTAAAATTAACCTCAATATAGCGCAATTGACCCGATCGACACCCGATAACGTTCAGATGTATTGGCACTGAAATTTTTCAATGTTAAAAGATGTTTAGGGCGGGTTGAGTATTTCTGATCGCGTGTGTTCCATCTTTCCACGCCTCTCCGAAATGACAATTCTAAAGTGCGGCAAACCGAGTTTGCGGATCACCAGATTGTCCGACATTAACGGATGGCGTTTTGCCGGGGATATATTGAGAAATGTCTTGTATGCGTAGCGCCGTATTGAGTGCGTTATTCCTGGTATTCTCAACCTTCACCACTTGGGCAGAGCCGACAACGGCCGTTCTTCAACCATCTCCCATAAAGATCAGCCAGGACCAGTTGCCGCTTACCATCATTCTGGGCGACATACGGGGAAAACTCGAAGCAAGCCCAGTTGATAAAGCGCACCCGGAAGGAGCGTCGGCCTTCGCTCAGCTGACTTTTTCCAGCGAAGACGGTTCGAAAAAGGGCCGTTCCGCCGAATTGGTCGTCAAGGCGAAAAATGGCGAGATCGTCTCCATCTTCGGCCAGGGTGTGAAAACAGAGGAGCAGGGCGGCAAGCGCTTGGTGAACATCACCGGCATACGCGCAAAAAGCGAACGCCGGGTGCTGGTGGAGATGAAACTGAACGGCAAAGACAGCGACGGCTTCAGCACGCTTGAATTTGCCATGCGGGCCAACGCAGAGGAAGCGCCGGATGACGATGATGCGCAACAGCATCAAACCATCATCCGGCAGAGCGTCGCGCTCTCCTGGCCTGTCACATCATGCGGTCAGAGTTATTATTCCGCACTTCAGAAAATCGGCAAGGCCGGTGGTAATTCCCTGAAAGACGCCTGGCGCGATGCACAGCGGCCGCTCAAATCCATGTCCAGGCAATGGCATTTTCGCCCTTCCGTTCCTAAACGGTCGAGACGGAGACAAGAGGGCGAAACCATTGGCGCCATATCCCGAAATCGTGAGCGCGCAATATTGATCGAGACCGGGGCGATCATGCGTTCCGGCTTCGGGCGGGACCTGGGTTCGCGCGGCCGCTACGGCTGGGAGATTTCAAAGACCGCTGCGGATCTGAAGACATATTTCAGCCAGGACTATAAGCCGTCAATCTGTACAGGGGCGCTTGCTTTTGCTGCGTACCATGAGGAAAAGCTGGCCCCGCTTGCCGATACAAGCGTGCGCTTGCGAGCACTTGCTTCCGACGCGGAAATGCTGGCGAAGGGAAGTGCCGTGGCATTTATCGAAAGCGTTCGCAATCTGTCCGGCGGCCACCCGGCCTGGGGCGGCGCGGGGCTAAAGGCTTTGCAAAAACCCGTCGCCACCGGGAATGATATGAAGTCCCTCATCCTGCGGCTCCTGGAAGCTGCGAACGCGGAACAGAACGCAATTGCCAAGGTGGCGGACGCGGAAAATTCCTATGTAGCGCTTGAAATACTTGACCGAATCGGGCTTTCCGACGCCGGCATTTCATCCAGACGCCAGCGCGCCGACCTGCAACAGGCTTTGGCCCGCATTGAAGCCGCAATCAGGCTTGCAGCCTACCGAGCCCAGTACGATGCGTTCTGGCTCGGTTTCAGCAACAGTCTGAAGGACATTCGTGCCGCTCATGCGGAGCATTGCGTCTGCGGAAGCTGAGCCAATGCGCAGCCCGATCAGCAGCTTCCGTTGCCGAACCGTTCAGAAACGCATGTAGAAATTAGCCGCACCGTAGACGCTGGGATCATCCTTATAGGTTCCGCTAAAACCGCCTGAAACAGTTGTCTCAATCGCGTCCTCATATACGCGAATAAACGCGCCTGCACGCCCGGTTGCCTCGTCGGTGTCGCCATATAAGGCAAGCTCCGGCCCAAAACCCAGCCAGGTGAAGGGCCTGTACCCATATTTGAACTCAGCCGAATATCGCTCCGCGCCAGTGAAATAGGTTCCGTTAAGAGCAAACCAGTTTTCGTCTCCAAGCTGCAACCATGCCTCGACAATGCCCTCAGCCCCCCAAACTTCGCTGACTGAGGAGCGCGAAAGGTCCTGCGGCGTGACGCTTTCGCTTTGATAGGTAAGCCCGAGATAGGCTTTGAGCGTTAGCGCCCCCAGCGTCACCGCATATCCGGGGGCGATCCCAAGATAATAGCGGTCCGCCTGATGCTGGGTCAGTTTGGCGAGGTTCTCATCCACGGCAAAAAGCCCAGAAGTGTTTAGGTAAGCTTCGGTCTCAGGCGACAGCCCGCCTGACGAAGGATTTCTGATCGTTTCACACGCCTCCCTGATGATCTGATTGGATTGGACGCCGCCGCTCTCGTTTTTCTCGCATATGTAATTTTCGCGCGTTTCATAGCGGTACTGCGAATAATGGCCGAACAGCTTCAAACGCCAGCCATCCTCATCAAGGGGACCGGAAAGCCCGATATTCGCAGAACCGTAAGCCGTCCATCCCTGTGACGTGCCGCTCATGCCGTTGGAGAAATCGACATAGCCGGACGGGACATCAATATCGGACATCGATCCGAAAAGTGCGGGGAGATCCTGTGTGTAAGCGCGGGCGGGCACGGCCAAATACGCCAGAAGCAAAACACAAAAAAACGTTACGCCAGACCTGCACATGGAAACAACACAACTACACTAACGCCACAGTCCGGCCACAATAATGCCAGCCCGCCCTGCGAAACAGTTGGTATTAACCACAAGACAAGGTCTGTGTGGTTCTGCTTGCCAAAACCGACTTTCGAAAGTGCCGCCTCGTAATTTGCGCAGGCTGTCTATTTGGCGGATTGATGTGCTAATGTTGAATCTCACAAGCCTTTTCCGGCAAGCGCGTCATTTGTTGCAGGAGAGTTATTTGACCAGGCGAGGCCGCTTTGCATTTGCGGCGTTAATTGCGGCTTCATCCACACTCGCCGGGTGCGGGCAGGGCATTATGCCCTCCTATTCCTACATATCGGACGGATTCCAGCCTGTCAGCTATCAGCCCGTCGGCATCGGCGAGGACGCGGTCAAGCTTGCCGTGCATGAGAGCGGCAAGGGCGAGCCGCTCGTTCTGCTGCACGGCCTTGGCGCATCAAGCTATACATGGCGAAAGGTCATTCCCGAGCTTGAAAAAAATTACCGGGTCATTGCGATTGATCTGAAGGGCTTCGGCAATTCCGACAAGCCATTGGATGGGCGCTATTCCATCCTTGATCACGCCCGGCTGATCGAGGATTTCATCCTTCGCCGCAAGCTGCACAATGTCACGCTTGTCGGACATTCCTATGGCGGAGGCGTCGCGCTTGCCGTGGCGCTGAACCTGAATGATGACGGCTACAATCATATCAGCCGACTCATTCTTATCGACAGCATAGCCTATCGCCAGCCACTGCCTTTCTTCTTTCAGGTGCTGAAAACACCGGTCATCGGGGAAATCGGTATTTCGATCGTGCCGCCCGAGATACAGATGGGGCGGGCGCTAACGGTCGCCTATTATGAGGATGACAAGGTAACGGACAACACGATCGAGGCCTATGCCAGTTCGCTTCACAGCGAAGGCGGACGCCATGCCCTGCTCTACACGATTGACCGGCTCGATCCAGCGCTCGCCGACCGTTTGTCAATACATTATAAGGAACTCGATCAGCCCTCGCTGGTCCTGTGGTGCGATCATGACAAGATCGTGCCGCTACAATATGGACGCCGTCTCGCCAAGGACCTGCCGAATGCGGATTTCAACCTGATCCCCGATTGCGGGCATATTCCCCATGAGGAACAGCCGGAAGCGACCCTCAAGGCGATCCAGAATTTTATCAAGAACCGCTCCGGCAAGACTGATATCTTTAATAGCAAAAGGCGCGCATACACACAGTAAGCACGCCAATTCTTTTAATTGGTAAGCGTCGCGGATCGAACGGCAGGGCGTAAGGTTACAGCCCTGCGGACATCTCGCCATTCGCGCCGGTGGACATGCCCGGCTGATAGGTCGCGAAATCTTCGGTCCAGCGCA
>CAYOUP010000056.1:0-12082 GCA_964407125.1 uncultured Hyphomicrobiaceae bacterium
TTCCTCCTCAGTGATGGCATCTCCGTTAATGGGAGCGAACTGACTGCGGGCATCATAACCGAGCTTGGGCCGGATCATACTCTTTCTGGCGGTCTGGCGGGTGACGGCGCTGCATTCAAAAAAACACTGGTTGGTGGCAACGCGCCGCCTGCGGAAAATGTGATCGTCGCTATCGGCTTTTACGGTCCGAAGATCAACATCCAAACCGGCAGTAGCGGCGGTTGGGACGAATTCGGTCCACGCCGCACCATCACCCGTTCGGTTGGCAATGTGCTCTATGAACTCGACGGACGCCCGGCCCTCGATCTTTATGAACGCTATCTGGGTGACGAAGCAGCAGGTCTGCCTGGAACTGCATTGCTTTTTCCGTTGAAAATTTCGGATCCCAAGCGGCCGGAACACGACATCGTAAGAACGATCCTGTCAGTGGATCGAGATGCCAAGACCATGACATTTGCCGGCAATGTGCCGCAAGGCTGGACCGCACAGCTGATGCGGGGGCGGTTCTCCGAACTCGCAGCCGGTTCCGCCGACGCTGCCCGCCAGGCATGCGGTGGCACGAAAAAGGAGAATGCGCTGGCGCTGCTCGTTAGCTGTATCGGCCGGCGTTTGCTCATGGGGCAGATGGTGGCTGATGAGATCGAAGCGGCGACAACAGAGATCGGCCCTGACAATGCAATTCTGGGCTTTTATTCCTACGGAGAAATTGCACCTCATAAGATCTCGCACATCGCTGAACTGCACAATCAGACGATGACCATTACGATGATCTCTGAAAGTGTCTAAACTCATGCACAAGCTTTTTGCAAAACAACTTGCAAAAGCAACCAAAGATGGCGGTCTCGATAAAGATCTTCTCTCTGAATTGGTTAGCAAAACCTATGAAGAATTTGAACGGGACCGTAGCCGGACAGATCATACGATTGCTCAAATAATTGAAGAAAACGAGCAGCTAAATCTTGAACTTCAGGCAAATATAAAAAAGCTGGCCGTCCAGAATTCCCGTTTCAATATAATGCTTGAAAACATGTCTCACAGTCTTTGCATGTTCGATGGCAATAATTGTCTGGTGGTTGCGAATTACCGCTTCGCCGATCTTTTCCAATTACCGCAGCAGTTAACGCAAGTTGGTGCCCCGCTTCATCAGATTCTGACCTACGCAATGCACAACGGTATTCTTGAACCGCGCGAAACAAAGAGGTTACTGGTAAGGTCAGACAAGGCTCTGTCCGAAAGGGGAATGGCAAAGTTCACCCTGAGGCCGGCCACTGGCCAGGTCATTGAGATGACTGTCAGTAAGGTCGACGATGGAGGGTGGGTTGCAGTATGCAATGATGTGACAGAGCAGCATCAAGCCGAAATTCGTATACGGCACATGGCCCGTCATGACTCACTGACCGAATTGCCAAACAGGCTCCAGTTTCAGGAAGCCATGGAGTATTGTCTCCCTCGGAGCAAACGTAACGAACAAATTGCGATTTTGTGTCTGGACCTGGAGGACGTCCACGCCGGCCACGATCCGCGGGGCCCGCCGCTTGGCGACAAGCTTCTGATTGCTGTGGCTACGCGGTTGAAGAGCTGCGTACGTCATGGTGATCTCATCGCCCGTCTGGGTGGTGATGAGTTTGCAATCGTCCAGGTCGGCATGCCACAACCAGAGGCCGCGACAAGTCTGGCAAATCGCATCGTCAATACCCTCAGCACACCTTTCATCATTGAAGAACATCAGATCGTTATCGGGGCCAGCGTCGGTATTGCGGTCGCTCCTGATGATGGCCAAAACCCGAGCCAATTGCTAAAGAGCGCAGACTTGGCGCTTTATCGCGCTAAAGAGGATGGACGTGGCACTGTACGCACCTTTGAACCTGAGATGGATGCCCGTGTGCAAGCCCGGCGCACTTTGGAATTCGACCTCCGCCAAGCGCTAATTCACGGAGAATTCGAACTCTACTATCAACCTCAAATCGAGATCGCATCCGATGAAATCATTGGGTTCGAAGCCCTGATCCGCTGGAATCATCCCACGCGGGGCCGGGTAGTGCCAAATGAATTCATCTCACTTGCGGAAGAAACTGGCCTGATCGTGCCAATCGGTGATTGGGTCTTGAAGCAAGCCTGTCAGCAAGCAACATGTTGGCCGGAATCAATTAAAATTGCTGTTAATCTGTCACCCATACAATTCAAAAATCAAAGCCTTGTTGATTCTATAGTCGACGCGCTCAAAGAGTCCGGCCTTGAACCTACACGGCTTGAACTCGAGATTACCGAGTCGGCAATGCTGCAGGACACCGAACATACCATTAACGTTCTGCGGGGACTCCACGATCTTGGTATTCGGATTTCATTGGATGATTTTGGTACTGGCTATTCTTCACTAAGCTATCTGAGACGCTTTCCCTTCGACAAAATTAAGATCGATCAATCATTTGTCTATGGACTTGAAACTGCCGATGATGCTTTGGCTATCGTTCGGGCTGTTACAGGCCTTAGCCACAGCCTCGGTATTGCAACGACCGCGGAAGGCGTTGAGACAGTCGAGCAACTGAAAACTTTGTGTACTGAAGGATGCACGGAGGCGCAAGGCTACCTCATCAGCCCGCCTCGCCCAGCCTCAGAAGTCGAAGTGCTCCTGAAGCAGTATCAGAAGCCGGACACGGCTAAAAGCGCATCAACAAAATTACCAGATGACTTCGCTGAGCTTGTACATACCCACCCGAATAAATTAACCGGTACCTAGCGTATTTTGGGAGTCGTCCCACAAGACGCAATCACGTCTTGAGCCGGTATCCGGTCTTGAAGATCCATGCGATCGTCAGAAGGCAGATAGCCAGAAAGACCATGATCATCATTATGCTGATGCCAACGCTTACATCCGATATTTCGTAGAAACTCCAGCGGAAACCGCTGATCAGATAGAGCACCGGATTGAACAGCGTAATCGTCTGCCAGATCCCCGGCAGCATGTCGATGGAATAGAAGCTTCCGCCGAGGAAGACCAGCGGTGTGATCACCAAAAGCGGTACGATCTGGAGCTTTTCGAACGTATCAGCCCAGATGCCGATGATGAAGCCGAGCAGGCTGAAGGTAACGACCGTCATTAGAAGGAAGAACAGCATCCAGATTGGATGCGCGATCTGGATCGGGATAAACAGACTCGCCGTCAGCAGGATCATGATCCCGAGGATCAGCGATTTCGTTGCCGCCGCCCCGACATAACCGAGCACAATCTCCAGAAATGAAACCGGCGCAGACATGATCTCGTAGATCGTGCCCGTGAATTTCGGGAAGTAGATACCGAAAGATGCGTTGGAAATGCTCTGCGTCAGCAGGTTGAGCATGATCAGGCCAGGCAAAAGAAACGCCCCATATTGCACACCGCCAATTTCGTCGATGCGCGAACCGATGGCTGCCCCAAAAACGACGAAATAGAGCGAAGTCGAGACGACCGGCGAAATCAGACTCTGCCAGAGCGTGCGTCTGAAACGGGCCATCTCGAAGAAGTAGATTGCCTTGACTGCTATAAAATTCATGCCGAATTCTTTACGAGATCGACGAAAATCTCTTCAAGGGAGCTTTTCGTCGTGTTGAGATCCTGGAAACGGATGCCGGATTGACTGAGCGCCTGAAGCAGGGCGGTTATACCAGTGCGCTCTCCCGTCGTGTCGTATGTATAGATAAGCTGCCGGCCGCTGTCCGCGACTTCGAGCCCGTAATTGGAAAGATCGGATGGGATGGACGCAAGCGGCTGATGCAGGTCGAGGATGAGCTGCTTACGCCCGAGTTGGCGCATCAGATTGTCCTTGTCATCGACCAGAATGATCTCGCCCTTATTGATGATGCCGACCCGATCGGCCATTTCCTGCGCTTCCTCGATATAGTGCGTCGTCAGAATAATTGTGACGCCGGAAGAGCGCAGTGAACGGACGATATCCCACATGTCGCGGCGCAACTCGACATCGACGCCTGCAGTCGGTTCGTCGAGGAACAGGATGCGCGGCTCATGCGCCAGCGCCTTGGCGATCAGAACGCGGCGCTTCATGCCGCCCGAAAGCGTCAAGATCGCATTGTCCTTCTTGTCCCAAAGCGTGAGATCCTTGAGAACCTTCTCCAGATATTCGGCATCTTTCGGTTTCCCGAACAGTCCCCGGCTTAACGATATGGTTGTCCAGACGCTGGAAAAGGCGTCGGTTGCCAGTTCCTGGGGAACGAGGCCGATGAGCTCACGAGCCGCGCGGAAATCGGTGATGATATCATGGCCGTCCACGGTGACCCGCCCTTCCGTCGGGTTGACGAGACCGCAGATCGTACTGATGAGCGTGGTCTTGCCTGCGCCATTCGGACCGAGCAAAGCGAATATCTCGCCCTGACGGATCTCCAGATCCACGTTTTTGAGCGCCTGGAAACCACCCGCATAGACCTTCGACAGGTTCGAGACGCGAATGATCGGCTGCGTATAGGGCGGCATTGATGGATGTTTTTGCATTGGCGTTCTACGCTTCTTGCAGAGGTTTCGTAGCTTTAAATGGAGCGCGGACTTTGCATAGCAAGGTCATGCCGTGCAACTCTTTTCAATTTCGATGCCGAGTTGATGACGGCCTTTCTCGCAAAACGGCAAAAATCCCGGCCTATGTTCGAATTATTGTGCTGCCGGGCATATTTGCAGGAACAATAAAGCTTGCTCCGGGATACTGATATGTCACACTTGCCGGCGGCACGGCGCCGTGGGGGCGGCGTAGATATTGGGTGGGAGAAACACATATGCAATTCGTCGATCCGCTTTTGCAGCTTCTGCGGCAGGGTCTAGCTGCGATTTTCCGTTTTATTGATCAAGTTTGGTCATGGTCACTCCAGGAGGTGACCGCGGTGCCATGGACCCAATTCGGACAGCTCTTGCTGTGGCAGCAGGTGCTGCTTGTCCTGACCGGCGGTGCTGTCATCTATCTGCTTTACCGGGCGATCAGGGAACTGCTCGATGCAGGCAAGAAACTGCTCGATGCCTTTGTGACGCTGCTGTCCGTTCTGGTGAACACGCTCGTTCCCGCGATTCTGGCCGGTCTGATCGCTGCCGGGGGTGCATGGGTCGTTAATAACGTTGCGTTTTAATAGGCGGGACCGGAGGTAGCAACCGCCTCGACTTTCTGTGTGAAAGGACTGGCTGTCCACATGACCGACGAACTGGTTGCCGAAGAGCTATCAAAATTCTTCGATTTGATCGGTCCCGTCGGTATGGTTCTCGTTGCGCTTCTGGTCCTGTCGCTCCTTATCATTTTGTCCAAGCTGTTCATGTTCGGGCAGCGCCGGCTGACCCGAACACGCTCGGCTAATGAGTATTTGCGCCGGTTTGGCGAGAATGATCGCGAGGCCATTGAGGTTCTGGAAAATTCAAGCGCACCGCTGGCACGGTTGCTTCTGGTCGGAGCACGGCTTGCGCTGACCGAAGCGCCCATGATCCGGATCGAGGCGGATATGCGGGATGCGGCGACGTCCTATCTCCAGCGCCTGTCACGCATGAACCGGACGCTTGAGCTGATCGGTATTATTGCGCCGTTGCTTGGCCTGCTCGGAACTGTTTTCGGCATAATTGAAGCATTTCAGGTTTTACAGGCATCCGGCACACAAGCCGATCCTGCCGCGCTGGCGGGCGGGATCTGGGAGGCGCTGACAACGACGGCGCTGGGCATAATTGTTGCCATACCGGCTATTGTCGCCTTCAATCTTTCCGAGGCCCGCATAGAAAAATTCCGTCAGCTGGTTTCGGCCATTTTCGGGCGCTTTCTGGCTGCGGTCGAAGTGTCGCGGGACAAGCTCTAGCGATGTCTATGAACGGCGGTCTCCATCTGTTGGCGAGACGGCGCAGACCAGCGCTTTTATTCGTCCCGTTTATCGACCTTATGCTCATCCTACTGATGGTCTTTATGCTGATCATACAGCTCAGCTACCATGCACCGACTGACGCATCGCTTGATGAAAACGGTTCTGGAGCCGGCCATTCGGGCGGTAACCAACAGAAAGAAATCAGTAAGCGGACGATAAAAATACTTGCTGATGGGACGATCATACTGGATGGCCGCCTGACGGACATCAAGCAGTTGTCTGCATTGCTTGAAGCCGAAGGAAGCAATACACCGCAGACCGCAATTCTCGAATTGGAAGCTGGTGTAAGGCTGAAATCATTGCAGGATGTGCTGCTTATCGTTCAGAGCGTGCCCAGCCTCTCGCTCCGGATAGCGATGCCTGCCGAGGCAGGAATTGGAGACGCCAAATGATTGAGCGCCGGACACCCCATCACGGCCTCGATCTTGCGGGTGATCTGGTTCCCGCTGCAAGGAGGCGTGATGAACGCGACCATATGATGCCGATGATCGGTATCGCTTTCCTGCTGCTGATCTTCTTTCTCATCGCCGTAACGCTTCGCGTAAGCGATCCGCCCACAATTGCGCCGTTTCAAATTGTGAGCGAGCGCGCAATACCATCCGGCAGCCCCATTCTTGCGGTGCAAAGCGATGGCAGCATGTCTTTCGACAGCATCACCGTTCCTTCGGCTGCCGTGCCCGAGATCGCACGGCGTATGGCAGGCAATGCTCCGGACGCAACGCTTTATATCAAGGCTGACGGAGATACGCCGGCCTCAATCATCCTTCCGCTCCTGAAGACATTGCGCAATAAAGGTATTGAATCTGTGCGCATGATCAGGATCAATACAGAATTGACAGAGTAGTGATATTGCCTTTGTCATTTGCTGCATTTTCCGGCTGTGAACACGGACGGGATCATAAGAGAGTTGTCATAATGGAATTGCTTGCTCCTTCGACGCCGCTGATTTCCATGCCTGCTGCCGCGATCGATACCGAAACGACGGGACTCGATCCCAGCCATGCGCGAGTCGTGCAGCTTGCCGCCGTCCAGATCGATGGGACCCAAATCCAGACAGAGAGGCACCTTCAACAGCTCGTCAATCCGGGCATCCCTATTCCCGAAAAAACGACCGCTATTCATCATATCAGTGATAGCGATGTTGCGGATGCCCATACCTTCGGAACGGTTTGGCAAGGGTTCGACTCTTTTACAGGGCCGCGCGTTCTTATCGGCTATCGTACTGGATTCGATATTTCGGTGCTGAAGCGCGAATGTGCACTCGCTGAAATTGAATGGCGCGACCGGTATTGGATTTGCGTTCAGGCACTGGCGCGGCTCCTCTCCACGCAACAGCTTGCAACGGAATCGCTGGAGAGTCTGGCCGACCGCTTCGACATAACGATTTCCGGCCGTCATACCGCTCTCGGCGATGCTCAGGCGGCGGCGGAAGTGTGGGTTGCGATGATCCCGCTTCTACGCAAGAAAGGCATACGCACGCTTGGTGAGGTGCTTGCCGCGAGCAAGGAGCTGCTCCATGACGGAACCCAGGAACTCGCTCGCGAATCCGCAGGCGTGGAAGCCGATGTCTCCGAGTTGAAGCCGAATGAATTCCCTCTGCGCATCGACAGCTACGCCTATGAAAAGCGGCTGTCGGACGTCATGAGCGCTCCACCGGCTTATGCGTCCGCCGATTTGACCATGCAGGAAGCGGCCCGGCTGCTGATTGAAAAACGGATCAGTTCGGTACTCGTGAAATCGGACGATGAGACAGGCATCGTAACCGAACGCGATGTACTTCGCGGTATTGCCGCCGATATCCCCGACAGCCATCACATGCATCTGCGCAGCATCATGAAGGCGCCGCTTCATACGCTGCCGGAAGATACGCATCTCTATCGCGCGGTTGCCCGGATGGACAGGCTGGGTATTCGTCATCTGCCCGTTACGGGAACGGATGGAGAAATAACGGGGATGGTTACGCCGCGAAATCTGCTGCGGGAACGCGCCAGCAAGGCGATCCTGCTCGGCGACGAGATCGAGGCGGCCGAAGACGGCGGCGAGCTTGCTGCGGCGCGTGCAAAGCTTCCCAAGCTTGCCGGCGGGCTGCTTGCGGATGAGCTGGACGCGCGCAATATCTGCGCGGTTATCAGCGCGGAACTGTGTACGCTGACGCGCCGTGCCGCCGAGATTGGCGAAGCGCGGATGCTCGCGGAAGGGCTGGGTCATGCCCCCGTGCCCTATGCCGTGATGGTGCTCGGATCAGGCGGGCGGGGCGAAAGCCTGCTGGCACCGGACCAGGACAATGCCATCGTGTACGAGCGCGGTGAACCAGGCGGTCCTGAGGACCAATGGTTCGAGCAGCTTGGCGTTCACATCGCTGATTTGCTTGACGAAGCCGGTGTTCCTTATTGTCAGGGCGGCATCATGGCGCGCAACGAGGCGTGGCGCAAAAGTGTCGATGAATGGCAGAAAACGATTGACAGATGGGTTCTCAAATCCAGGCCGGAAGACTTGCTCAATGTCGATATTTTCTTCGATGCAATAGGCGTTTATGGCGAACGATCATTGGCCGATAAAATCTGGTTACATGCCTATGAGCGTGCCCATCACACGCCGCCTTTTCAGAACCTGCTGACGGAACTGGCGCGGCGCTGGAACCCGCCACTCAGCATGTGGGGGTTCCGGACGGATGCACATGATCGGACCGATCTGAAGATCGGCGGTTTGATGCCGATATTTACAGGTGCGCGCGTTCTGTCGATCCGGCACAGCTTGCCAGCACGGTCTACGGTGGAGAGGCTACGTCTGCTGCAAGCCAACATTATGAGCAAGGCCGCAGTCGAGCGCACGCTCTCGGCGCATGAAACGATCTTGCGGACAATACTGAAACAGCAGCTTGAGGACGTGAATGCGGGCGTGCCGCTATCCAATCGCGTTGCGGTTAAGAATTTGAACGCCAATGAACGCGCAGCGCTTCGTACAGCCATCCGCGACATCGACGCGATCATCGATGCGATATCGGAGGCGCGGTTTTAGGTGTGGATTGCAGCAATATACGGCTTTCCCCTTCGCATGTTCAGTTGGACGCCGAATCGATGAGGATTTGCGCCTCACCGAACATGCGAAGGGTATACGGTTGCGTAGAAAACACACTCTAATGCCGGAAATGGCGCATCCCCGTCAGGACCATCGCCAATCCACGGTCATTGGCGGCGGCGATGACTTCTTCATCGCGCATGGAGCCGCCAGGCTGGATCACGGCGGTCGCGCCTGCATCGGCAAGGGCGAGCAGACCGTCCGGAAACGGAAAAAATGCATCCGACGCAGCGACCGATCCCTTCGTCAGCGGCTCCGGCAGTCCGGCCGTTTCTGCCGCTTCCCGCCCTTTCCATGACGCAATCCGCGCTGAATCGACCCGGCTCATCTGCCCCGCGCCGATCCCTGCAGTCGCGCCATCTTTCGCGAAGACGATCGCGTTGGATTTGACGTGCTTGCAGACACGGAAAGCGAATATCATATCCGCCATTTCCTGCTCGGTCGGTGCGCGGTCGGTGGCGACTTTCAGCCCGGCGCGATCCGGCGAGCCATTGTCGCGGCCTTGCATGAGGAAACCACCGGCAAGCGTTCGAATCGTCGTGCCTGCCTCGGAAGGATCAGGTAGCGCCCCGGCAAGCAGCAGGCGCAGATTTTTCTTATTCGCCAGTACGTCCTGAGCTTCCGGTGTTGCATCCGGCGCGATGATGACCTCGGTAAAGATCTCCGAAATGGCACGCGCAGTCTCGGCGTCGAGCACGCGGTTAAGCGCGATGATACCGCCAAATGCGCTGACCGGATCGCAGCGCAGCGCCCGCTGATAGGCGTCGACCGGAGACCCTGCGATGGCGACGCCGCATGGATTGGCGTGCTTCACGATCACAACCGCCGCGGAGTCCGCCGGATCGAATTCGGCGACCAGCTCATAGGCGGCGTCCGTATCGTTGAGATTGTTATAGCTCAACTCTTTGCCCTGAACCTGCCTAGCCGTGGCAACGCCGGGACGGATGCGGCCATTCTGCGGGCTGACATAAAAGGCCGCAGACTGATGCGGGTTTTCGCCGTAACGCAAGGTCTGCCGCAATGTGCCGGGAAGTGTATAGTGCTTCGGTGCTGTCTCACCAAGCTGAGCCGCAAACCAGTTAGAGATCGCCGCGTCATAAGCCGCCGTACGTGCATAGGCTTTGGCCGCAAGTCTCTTGCGAGTCTTAAGCAGCGTCGCCCCGCCGTTCGCCGCCATTTCGGAGAGTAGTAAAGCATAGTCGTCAGGATCGGTCAGTACAGCAACGCCGTCATGGTTCTTGGCCGCCGCACGAATCATGGCGGGGCCGCCAATGTCGATATTCTCGATCGCCTCGGCAAAATCCGCCCCGCGCGCAATAGTCTCTTCAAACGGATAAAGATTGATTGCGATGAGCTCGATACCGTGAATGCCGTGTGTCTCCATGGCCGCCGCATGCTCGGCATTGCCGCGAATGCCGAGCAGTCCGCCATGTATCGCCGGATGCAGGGTCTTCACACGCCCGTCGAGCATTTCCGGAAAACCGGTTACTTCAGCCACATCGAGGACCGTCAGTCCCTCATCGCGCAAGGTTCGCGCCGTGCCGCCGGTTGAGATCAGCTCGACGCCCTGATCCGCAAGCGCCTTAGCAAACTCGGCGATGCCGGTCTTGTCGGATACCGAAATCAAAGCGCGTCGAACGATCGGATTTGTCGTCATGAATAATACCTCAATCTATAGCGCGCGGACGCCATCGTGATTTCCGCCCCGTGCAATGACAGTTTCATACCGCGAGATATCCCGCCGTCAGCTATTGTCTTCGACTGCGCGCGGGCCGCGATAACCGCTTCTGGCCGAATCGCGGATATTCGTCTGTATCCTGCGTATGGACCAAACGATCTGGAGGTCGGCCCTGCAATCTCCCCGCAGAACAACCTGCATGCTGCGCTTTTGTATGATTGGATCGGCAAGAAACGTGCTCTCTTCGATCCCGATCTTGGCGCCGGCAGCTCGCAATTTCCAGAGCTGCGCATCCGGGGTCGTCAGGCCGACGCTGTTCTCGTCGGCATGGAGGCGGGGCGAGACGCGCGGATGGAGATGGAACCGAATGGTGAAAGTATCACCGTCCTTGGCGTGGTACTGACCCGTCTGGGGAGGGACCAGCTGATCGACCCCTTCGACTGACATTCCGTCGGCGGTCAATCGCAATCTGCGTTGATGAATGAGGCCGAACCTCTCCACAAATCCGTTATGCCAGGCATTCACCAGCAGCTCATTCCCGTCGCGGATCAATTCAGCGCCTATCGTCTTCGGCCCTGAAAGCAGATGAACCTCGCCTGCTGCTGCGGAAGCGTTTTTTCTCTTAACGAGCTTCGAAGAGGACTGATCGTTGATCGTCAGTGTCGAATGGGCCGCGGTTGCTCGGGCTGCAAAGGTCCAGTCGGACAGTTCATCTCGCGGTGCTCCGCAATTCACGATCAGCGGTTCGATCCCCGTTGTCATCTCGAAAGCAAGATATCCGGCATTGGCGTGAGCGCTTGCAAATGCAGGCGGCGGTGCGCCGACATCGGTAATAATCGTTGTTGGACCGCGGACAAGGCGGCAGTAGCCGGACTCTTTCGCGTAACCCTGCGGAATCGCGGCGTCATCGGCGTAGGCCAGCACGGCGGCGACGAGATCCGAGCGTGTTGCCCCCATTCCGTTGAAACGCGCGAGCGAACCATCACCAAGACGCATGAAACGGATCATGCCCATCATGCGCGCAATGGCCCGGTCCAGCGCTTCCGGCGTTTCCAGCTTGCGGGCCAGAAAACACTGTTTGAGCGGCAGTAACTCGAGTAGCAACTCGACCAGCGTATTGGGATTGCGGGAAATGTGCCCCCCATCCTTGTGAATCTGCCGCTCCAGCTCCGCGAGAAACACGCCGAGATAGCTGCCGACAAGGCTTTGATGCTCCTTGATGCAGAGCCCGCAAACCTCGTAGGCCGTGAGAGCGAGAAGCCGCGGCGCCGTATGGCTGGCCTCGCCGTAATTCACCGTCAGGTAATGCAACTCGCTCGTCAGCATCCGCATGACGGAATTGTAGTAGTTCGCCTGTGTCCCCCTCAGCAAAAGGCCGGCATGAGACAGAATCGAGGTGACACGCCGGGCTACGACATCAAGTTCCCACGCGATGGGCGGAGCCTCACTGCT
>CAYOUP010000057.1:0-12064 GCA_964407125.1 uncultured Hyphomicrobiaceae bacterium
CAAATCATCCCTTCCTACAATTGCCTCAATTGTTTAAGGCATCATGTAAGTCTAGTGGTTCGAATCTAACGCTTCGAACCACGTCGTTTTTTGCTGATGGATCAAATTGACATGACATTTGAAACACTTGCCTCAATCAAGCCGTATGGCGGGAGGGACTCAAATGTCATGTTTGATCCACTAGGGAGCAGCAGAATTCCGGCAAAGCTTAAAGCAGAGTTATTTTTTGATATGCTCCACCTTAGCATTAAATGACATCCTCATGAAAATGGGGAGTGTCTCGGCCCATAATGGGCTGAGGCCATACGAATACATTTGCAAATGTTGAACAGAAACACCGGATCGGTTCAGGTTAACCCCATTCCATCACTCAGCGGGACTACGCAGCTAACATCCGGACCCCAGCCTTACGGCTGTCCCGGCTTCTTTAATGGGGCCTCATATTTGCCGCGAAACCAGGTTTCCACTTTCGCGGGACGATGCGCCGGGAGGGCGATGACTGACGGAGAACCATACGGGGCTGCGCCCGGCATGGGGTTTGGTGCCCCCCCGGCCTTGTTTATACCGCCTCGGGCCAGTCCTTCCACGGGAACGGCTTCTCCTCGGTCACGCAGTTCTGAAAACGCGCGACGTCGGCGAACCAGACTGCCAGTGACGCGCCGAAACGTTGTATGAACTCATTCGGACTGCCGGTGAACAGCAGCCAGAGGAATTGCACGAATGCCAGCAGGTTCAGCACAAAATGCGCAATGCTGAAGGCGATGGCGAAAAGCAGCATGAACAGGCCGCGCTTCCACACGCCTTGCGTTCTTGCGCTCGCCTCATAGTTCTGATCTTCCATCAGGCACCCCTTTCTTCAGACCGCGTGGTTGATCCCACCCCGTCTTTGTTGTTGCTCCACACGGAGGGGATTTCCGCGGAACCCACTTTATATCATGCAAATATCATACCTGCGAAGCTTGTTCCCGCGAAAGCGCGGGCGTGTGGACAGAAGGGGTTGAACTTTCCGCAATCGCCGGAGCAACGGTGATCGCGAACATAGACCTCCCTGCTGGCTCGTCGAGGCCGCTGAATCCCCCGTCAAAATTTGTGACGGGTTTTACTGGTTGGTTCATATTGGACATGCTTAAACAGACTCAGAAGTAAAAACGATCGAAAGCAGAGCCATGAATCGACGGTGGGGACGAAGCCTTCTTGCACTTGTTGTTGTGGCGGCAGGCGCATTCGCAATCTGGCAATTCTACTGGCGCGAACAGCCGGTTACTTATGAAATCGAGACGGTAGAGCTCAGCCGCGGCTCGATCGAGCGCAGTATTTCCGCAACCGGATCGGTCGAGGCACTCGTCACAGCCGATGTCAGCTCGCAGCTTTCCGGGCAGATTTCGCTCGTCAATGTCGATTTCAATTCACCCGTCACCAAAAATGCCAGCCTGGCGGAGATCGATCCGCGGACATTTGCAGCCCGTGTCGCCTCGGCTGAGGCAGCGCTCGCCATCACGAAAACCAATGTCGCCTTGCAGGAGGCTAATGTTACGAAGGCCAAAGCCCTGCTTGAACAGGCCGAGCGCGCCGTCGAACGCCAGCGGACTCTTGCGGCAAATAATGCGACAGCTGCCGCAACACTCGATGCAGCCGAAACAGCGCTGAAGACAGCAAAGGCCGATCTTCAGGTCGCCGAAGCCCAGCTTGCGAATGCGCGCGCGAACGTCTCCCAGGGCGAATCCGATCTCTCGCAGGCAAAGCTGGATCTGGATCGCACAAAGCTCCGCTCACCGATTGATGGTGTCGTCATTGCACGCAATATCGATCCTGGTGCGACGGTCGCGGCCAGTCTTCAGGCGCCGGTCCTGTTTCAGATTGCGCAGGACCTGAAGCAGATTCAGATCCTTGTCCTGGTCGATGAAGCCGATATCGGCGCGATCGAAAAAGACCAGCCCGTGACGTTCACCGTCGATGCCTTTCCGGACACTGTCTTTACCGGCAAGGTCGCCCAGGTGAGGATCGCCGGGACGACCACCAACAATGTCGTGACCTACACCGTGGTGGTGCGCGCTAAAAATCCTCAGCAGAAACTGCTCCCCGGCATGACGGCTACGGTCCGTATCGTGACCGGCTCACGCCGAGACGTATTGCGCATCCCCAATGAAGCCGAGCGCTTTACGCCCCCGTCCGGCTTGAAGACAACGACGCCTGCCGAACGTCCGAACCGCGATGACGCGATTGTCGACTTTCTGTCTGAAAAACTCGGACTGACGGACGAACAGACTGAGAAGTTTCGTTCCGGAATGGCCGCGACACGGCGTGAGCGGCAGCAAGAGACGACCGCCCGGCGCGAGGCAGCCAATGGCAAGGACACGACATCTACACAGGTTCCCTCGCGCCGTAGCGCGAGACCGCGTCAGGTTTCCGGCGGCGAACCGGAAAGACGTGGCCGTATTACGCGCGTGCTGGAGGGCATTGCAACGCCCGAGCAGATGACAGCCTTCGAGGCATTGCGCGATGAATGGCGGGAAAAGACGCGACCGGCAATTGTATGGACACAGACGCCGGCCGGTCTGCAACCGCACCGTCTTGTGCTCGGCCTTTCCGATGCAAGCTTCAGCGAGGTATTGCGCGGCGAGTTGAAGGAAGGCGATCGGATCGTCACCAGAGCGCGCCAAGACGGCGGGACAGATAGCCAGCGCGGGGGACGCGCCAGGCGATGAACAAGGAGACGGTGGAGCCGTTGCAGGCAGACAGACCGGTCGTTTCCTGCCGCGACCTGACCAAGACCTACAGCATGGGCGAATATTCGCTGCAAGTGTTGCGCGGCGTCAGCTTTGATGTTCATCCCGGCGAATTCATCGCCATCATGGGACCGTCGGGTTCGGGCAAATCAACGTTGCTCAACCTGATCGGCGCGCTCGATACGCCCACGACCGGCAGTCTCACGATCGGCGGAATCGATGTCAGCGGACTGAGCGGTGACGAGCTTGCCCATTTGCGCAATCGTGTTATCGGCTTCGTCTTCCAGCAGTTCAACCTGCTGCGCAGGACGTCCGCGCTCGAGAATGTCAAATTGCCGCTGCTTTATTCGACATCTCCGGCGGAGGATATGGATGAGATGGCGCGCAAAAGCCTGGTTGAAGTCGGCCTTGACGAACGGCAGGACCACACGCCCGCGCAACTCTCGGGTGGTCAGCAGCAGCGCGTTGCAATTGCCCGTGCGCTTGTGACCGCTCCGCAATTGATCCTGGCCGACGAGCCGACCGGCGCACTCGATACGCAAACGTCAAGAGACATCATGGAGCTGTTCACCAAACTTCATCGCACCGGCATGACCATCATCATGGTTACGCACGAGGCGGACATTGCTGCATATGCCGAGCGCCTGCTCCGGTTTCGCGACGGGGTGCTCGAGGACGATGTGCGCCAGACCCCAAAGGTGATGGCATGAACGTCATGAGCTATCTGACATCGGCGCTCGCGGCGATCCGGCTGAACGCCATGCGCAGCCTGCTGACCGCGCTCGGTGTGATCATCGGTGTCGGCTCGGTGATCGTCATGTCCGCTATCGGCAGCGGCGCGCGGGATCAGGTAGAGCGGAATATCAGCCGGCTCGGCACCAATATGCTGACCATTTCACCGGGGTCATCGCGCTCAGGCCGCTCGCAGGGCGGGGCGGGAACCGCGACGCCGCTCTCCGAAGGCGACATGGACGCGATCCTTGAACGCATCGACGGCGTTGCCGCGGTCACGGCCAGCCTGTCCGTCAATGCGCCGATCATTTACGGCAATCGCAACTGGACAACCCGCATCACCGGCACAAGTGCGGACTTCCCCTTCGTTCGCGACTGGGAGATCGCCGACGGCTATTACTTCACACCGGAACAGGTTGCCCGCGGCGCAAAAGTGGCCGTTCTGGGCTCGTCGGTGCAGCGTGAGGTGTTTGGCGGCGGGATCGCCATCGGTGAACAGATCCGCATAGGCGGCGCTCCGTTCCAGGTGATCGGCGTGATGCAGACCCGCGGGCAGGCTGGCGGATTTCGCGATCAGGACGACATTGTCCTGATCCCGTTAACGACCGCGCGGGCAAGGCTGGCCGGCCGGGATACGACCATTCCCAATCAGGCCGGTTCCATCCTTGTCAAGATCAGCGATGAGGCGGACCTCGCCCGCGCCGAAGAGAATATCGTCGATCTGCTGCGCCTGCGGCGGCGCATTCGCCCCGGAGCGCAGGATGATTTCCGCGTTCGTAACGTGGCGGAAATCGTCGAGGCGCGAAATGCGGCGCAGCAGACGCTGACCTGGCTGCTTGCGGCGACAGCGGCGATTTCGCTGATCGTCGGGGGGATCGGCATCATGAATATTATGCTGGTCTCGGTGACGGAGCGAACCCGCGAGATCGGCCTGCGCATGGCGGTTGGTGCGCGCAAGCGCGATATTCTTGCCCAGTTCCTCACCGAAGCCATCGTGCTTTGCCTTGCGGGCGGCATTATCGGGCTGGTGCTCGGCATCGCTGCGACCTATGCCATTGCGGGGCTGGCAGGCTGGCCGGTTCTCGTCAGCAGTACGATCGTGGCCGTCGGCATTGGCGCCTCGGCAGCCGTCGGGGTCGTCTTCGGCTATGTTCCGGCGCGACAGGCGGCGCAGCTCAACCCGATCGACGCGCTCCGCTATGAATGAGCGGCCGGGACGACATTACGGGAGATCCAACGCCGTCACGGCATGGTCGTTTCGAGCTTCACGCTGATCTCAAGAGGCTTGCCGTCCGCCACCGACACTTGCGCTTCCTCGAAGGTCGGGGCGCGGAACATCGGGCGGGCATTGTTGGAAACGCCCCAGGGCTCGGTCGGGATGCCGAGCAGGTTAGTGTCGTTGTTTTTATTACTGTTATAGTCCTGAAACACGGCGACGGCGTAGGCGCCGCTTTCGATCCCGGTGAAGCGGCATTGTACGCCCCCGCTTTTCGCTTCCAACCATTGTCCGGCGATTGCGGAGGACGCTTGCAGGAACTCCTTGTCCGGCGGATAAAGCGCGCAGCCGATATGACCTTGGGCCATCTCGATACCTGTGACATTGACGGCAAGTTCGGCGGACTGTGCGGCTGCGCCCGCCATGATGGAGATGAAGGCGGCAGTCAGGGCAAGGCGCGAGGTGATGAAGCTCATTGTCAGGTTCTGAATGTGATCGGGAACCGCCTAACGCGTGAACAATGATCGATTCCAATTGGTTTAGATCGGGCCGGCTCTCGGATAAGTAGCGCCTGTCATTATTTACCCGCTCTAGATGTAAAATGCTCGGCCGTCAACTGCGCGAGTCAGTCTCTGAGTCCGGAGCCGCAGAAAGGCCTGCGCCTGTGCAATTTGTCTTTTGAGGCGCTTGCCGCTTTCGTCTAAGACAAAATGAAAAATGTTCGGCGCCGCAAATCTGCGCCTGGTGAAAAGGATGGCTCGAATGAAACTTGATGACTCTATCTCCGCAGTCGTAACCGGCGGTGCCTCGGGGCTTGGACGCGCAACGGCCGAGGCGCTGGCGGCGAAAGGCGTCCGTGTCGCGATCTTCGATCTGGACGAGCAGAAGGGTGAGGAACTGGCGGCAAGGCTGGGCGGCGTTTTCTGCAAGGTGAATGTGACATCGGATGCCGATGTCGATGCCGGTTTCGAAAAGGCCCGCGCGGCATACGGGCAGGAGCGGATTCTCGTCAATTGCGCCGGGATCGCCAATGGCTTCAAGACGGCTTCGAGGGACAAGGAAAGCGGCGCGATCCGCCATTTCCCGCTGGCGGACTATGAGCGCGTTATTCAGGTCAATCTGATCGGCACATTCCGCTGCATCGCCAAATCGTCCGCGGGAATGCTCTCGCTTGATCCGCATGAGGAAAGCGGGCGCGGCGTGATCGTGTGTACGGCAAGCGTTGCCGCGCAGGACGGGCAGATCGGGCAGGCGGCCTATTCCGCGTCCAAGGGCGGTGTTGCAAGCATGACGCTGCCGATCGCCCGCGACCTGATGGGTGAGCAGATCCGCATCAACACCATTCTGCCAGGGCTTTTTAAAACGCCGATGATGAACACTTTGCCGGAAAAGATCCAGGATGCGCTGGCGGCGTCCGTTCCTTATCCGCACAGGCTGGGGCGGCCCGATGAATATGCCGCGCTCGCGGTCCATCTCGCCGAGAACGACTATTTCAACGGCGAATGCATCAGGCTGGATGGCGCGATCAGACTGCCGCCGCGTTGATGCCGGCTGCCTGTGAGATAGGGCACCTTCATGCGCCGATCACTAAAGCGTGGTGTGAAAATCAGGGCATTCTTGGATAAATTACGCTGGAGACAGCTATGGAGATTCAGGAATGCGATTGATATTGGCGGCGATCATGGCCCTTTTGATCAGTCCGGCTTGGGCTTGCGGGGTGAAGAGCGATTGCAAGCTTGGCGATCGAATTTACCGGATTTATGTCCCCAAACAGACAGACGACAAGCCGATAGGGGCGATAGTCTTCGCTCACGGCTATCGCAACTCGGCGGCTGGAACCATGAGCAACAAATCCCTGCTCAAACTTGCCGATGAACTGCATGTCGCCCTTGTCGCCGCGCAGTCGACCGGCTCAGGCTGGAAGCTGCCAAATCGCCCCTGGCATTGGAACAATACCGGCGAGGAGGAATACAGATATTTCGACAATCTGGTCGATGAGGTCGAAAAACGCTATCACATCGACCGCAAAAGATTGCTGATGAGTGGTTTTTCATCCGGTGGCATGATGGTCTGGAGCCTGGCCTGCAACCGGGGCAATCTTTTTGCCGGCTTTGCCCCGATATCGGGCACATTCTGGGCGCCCGTGCCGAAGCGTTGTCCAAGTCAGCCGGTCAATCTTATGCATTTTCACGGTACGAAGGATACTGTGGCGCCGCTGGGCGGGCGCAGCATCGCCGACAGCAAGCAAGGCGATGTTATTCGTGCGCTGGACCTTTTCGTGAGAGCCGGGCATTTTGGCAAGCCAAAACCGATGCCTGCCAAGGCTCTCACATGCGAAAGACGCCAAAATCCCAACGGCAAGATTTTAGAGTTCTGTACGCATAATGGCGGGCATATGTACAAGGCCGCCTTTATTCGCCGGGCATGGTATACGTTCGGTCTCGACAAAAAATAGCAGGTAGCGTCTGGCGATGTGGTGGTTCAGGCCTCAAAGCCGCCATCGACATTGATCGTTGTGCCGGTGATGTAACTGCTCTCGTCGCTGGCGAGAAACACGGCTGCCTTGGCGATATCTTCCGGCTCGCCATAGCGGCCGAGCGCCGTCATCATCGTCATCAGCCTGGCATGGCTTCCCGATGCCGGGTTCATGTCGGTGGCGATCGCGCCGGGCTGGATCGCGTTGATGGTGATGCCGAGCGAGGCAAGGTCACGGGCAAAAGCGCGTGTCATACCGGCGAGGGCGAATTTGCTGGTCGCATAGAGGCCGATACCCGGCGAGGGGACTCGCGCTCCGAATGTGCTGGAAAGATTGATGATGCGCCCGCCCTTCGGCATCAGCGGCGCGGCCGTCTTGATCGCGATATAGGCGCCGCGCAGATTCACCGCCATGACACGGTCGAACTCTTCATCGCTCGTGTCCTGAAGCAGGCGGCGCTCGAACATTCCGGCATTGTTCACGAGTATGTTGAGCCCGCCAAGCTGCTCGTGAGCGCTGGCAACCGCGCTTCGCACCGCGTCGCCATCGCCCGAATCCGCCCGGATCGGGAAAGCTCTCGCCCCCGTATCTCTGATTGCGGACGCGGTTTCCTCTGCCGCATCGGCTGAGCTGTACCAGGTGAAGGCGACATCCGCGCCCTCGGCCGCAAACCCCCTGGCGATTGCCGCACCGATCCCACGGCTGCCCCCTGTCACGAGAGCCTTCTTGTCAGCCAGTCTTTTCATGCCATGCCTGCCTTGCAAATCGCAGCCCTGTTGACGGGAAAACGGAATGGATTAAAGCTTGCCCTGACTTACGACACGCCGGTGAGCGGTGCAACAGGCTCGCGGCCAATTGCGGATGCAGGCATGACAGTCCGGGTTCAGACCGACGATTTTGACATTGGCGCCGAAATCCAAACGTTAACGGCGGGGCGGACGGATCTCGGGGCCGTCGTCAGCTTTACCGGGATCGTTCGGGGCGGCGGTGGCGGTGAAGGCAAGGTCGCGGCCATGACGCTGGAACATTATCCCGGCATGACCGAGGCCGAGCTTGAGCGCATCGAGGCCGAAGCCAGCGACCGCTGGCCGCTC
This sequence comes from uncultured Hyphomicrobiaceae bacterium, assembly GCA_964407125.1. Lineage (GTDB taxonomy): Bacteria > Pseudomonadota > Alphaproteobacteria > Rhizobiales > Rhodomicrobiaceae > JAHQVI01. Next base: position 8,245 of record CAYOUP010000057.1, read on the forward strand.
AGCGCCAGTCTGATCGTTCACCGTTATGGGCGGTTGGAGCCCGGCGACAATATTGTTCTGGTGATCACAGCTTCAACCCACCGGCAGGCAGCTTTCGAAGCCGCATCTTTCCTCATGGACTATCTGAAGACCAGCGCGCCGTTCTGGAAAAAGGAAGAGCGAGCCGATGGCGATAGCGGATGGGTCGATGAAAAGGTGTCCGATGAGGCGGCGATCAGGCGGTGGAGAACCGGAAGCTGATTAATGCGTTCGCTGAACGGTTTTTCGTAGAAAATCATCAAATACGTTGCTTCGCGTCGCCCACTCTGGTTGCGACAGGGCGCATCACGAATATCGCTTGCGGGCAGAATAGTGTGTGGCCTCCACTGCCCGCAGGAACAAGCATCTGCGCGTGATGGAATTAATCCAGCGTCGCCGTCACGGATTTCGGCCTGGCGAACAGCAGGTCCATTACGTTGTCGCTGTGCTTGCTGGCCGTGCGTCCCTGTTTATTGGGAAGGGCCGGCTGCACAGCGCCCTGAGACATGGTCTGCCTCATCGAATTGATGACGAGGCCGATGAACTGGGACCAGGCCTCTGCCGTGTTCTTGTCGAGCCGGTTGCCGAGATGCGCAGACAGGCTCGCGAGAAGCGCATGCTGGATATGAATCATGTGTTCGGGCGTAAACCCGCTTTCGACATAGCCCTGTGCAAGTTGCGTGATCTCCGGCGTTACTGCTTCCGTGCTCTGCGTGGCGGTAGCAGGCAATGTAAGCATGGAGCGGAGTTGGCTGTTCATGAGGTGCTGGAGCGTACCAATGAGCCGCAGCCATCTTTGCTCAAGATTATTGCCGAATATGTCTTGGGTTTGCGGGGAGAGCCTGAAGAGCTCTTCGAAGAATGACTGGCCGACATCAAGCTTGATGGGCTCAATCAACGCAAAGCTCTGCTGAAGCAGGCGGATCTGCGACGGACTCATGGAACGCTGGCCTCAAATACTCATATACAATCGCCACTCCCAAATCCTACCGGACCAGCCAGTGTCCCGAAATGATATATTTACTACAGTTAAGCGCCTTTCAGCTATTATGGGTAAAAAATCCGCACAAAACTACACAACAATAGTACGCATGCGTTGCATTGCGTTCGTTATGATATTCAGATCGTAGCATCAACCGCCTCTCCAAGCCTTTCGCCGATCATCCCGGCGACCGCCTCATCGAGCGTAAAGGGCGGAAGCGAGCAGTATATGCGCGCCGCGCACACCATCAATGGTTCCCCCCATCGGTTCGACCATCAGTCCACGCGCCATTGCCTCTGACTTGACCTTGGCATGGACTTTCAGAGACGGATCGAACGGCTCCCTGCTTTGGCGGTCACAGACCAGTTCCAACCCGATGAACAGCCCGCGCCCGCGAATATTGCGGGTCATGATAAGCTTTTATTGAGAGTATTCCCGGCAGGATTGCGTTAAGAACTGTGCGGTGCAACGGGTTTTCCTTGCATCAAGCTGTATGCACGCTAGGTTGAGTTCAAGGCTTTGTATTATGAACACTGAAGATGGGCATATAAAAGAGCATAAGGTCATCCTGGCTGTTGCCCCGAACGGGAGCAGGCGGACGAAAGCCGATCACGCGGAAATACCGCTGACCAGGGAAGATATTCTCAGCGAAGCTGCCGCATGGCGGGATGCGGGCGCAAGCGTTCTGCATCTGCATATTCGCGATCGCGAAGGTCGGCACAGTCTCGATCCCGATATCTATAAGGACGTCTTTCGGGCGCTGCGCGATCAGCTTGGCGAGAGCCTGGTTTTGCAGATGACAACGGAATCAGGCGGTGTCTTCGGGCGCGAGCAGCAGATGGAGGCCGTGCGCGCGGTCCGGCCCGAAGCGGTTTCGCTGGCGCTCAGGGAGCTGGCGCCGGAAGACGGTCATAAGGGCGAGTTCGCGGCATTTCTCGACTGGGCCTATGCCGAGAACATTGCGCCGCAGATCATTCTCTATGACCGCAATGATCTCGACCGGCTGATCGGCTGGGTCGCCGATTCCACGCTCGACGGTTCGCGGCTGTCAGTCCTTTATGTTCTGGGGCGCTATACGACCGGCCAGCGCAGCAATCCGGTCGATCTACTCGGCTTCCTTGGAACCGAATCGCTCCCGTTCCGCGACTGGATGATTTGCGCGTTCGGGCCAAGCGAAAGCCAGTGCGCCGCGCTGGCAGCGCTTCTTGGCGGGCATGTGCGGGTTGGATTTGAAAATAATATTTACATGCCGGACGGCGCGGTTGCGCCCAATAATGCTGCGCTGCTTCATGAAACGGCCTCAATGCTGAAATCACTGAGGCTTGACCTTGCCACGGCCGACGATGTTCGCGCCCTTTGGCGTATTGGCTAACACTTGCACTGCATCTATTTTAAGGGCATGAAGTGCACATTGACGCGTTGCGCCAGCGCACGCTGTCGTTTAAGCCGTCTTGGAAGCATTGAATAACAGCGCCGTGCCTTGAGCCGGCGCAAAACGGATGCGCGGGAACCCATGAACGTCATTCTTGCCGATTATCTTCCCCTGGTGATCTTTTTCGGCATCGCAATGTTCATTGCATTGGCCATCATGATCGCGCCGTTCCTGATCGCGCCGAGCCATCCCGACCCGGAAAAGCTGTCCACCTATGAATGCGGCTTTCCCGCTTTCGATGATGCGCGCATGAAATTCGACGTTCGCTTTTATCTCGTCGCAATTCTGTTCATCATCTTCGATCTCGAAGTCGCCTTCCTGTTTCCATGGGCCGTAGCGTTCAAGGAAGCGGGCGTTTTCGGTTTCTGGTCGATGATGATCTTTCTCGGCATTCTGACAATCGGCTTTGTCTATGAATGGCGCAAAGGAGCCCTCGAATGGGATTGATTGCTAGCCCCAAAGGCGCCACCGGCCTTCGCGAGACCGCCGATCTGCAGAAAAGCACGCGCGACAAGGACCCGTACTTCGCCGATATATCCAACGAGCTGGCCGATCGCGGCTTTCTCGTGACCTCCACGGACGATCTGATCCAGTGGGCGCGGACCGGTTCGCTGATGTGGATGACCTTCGGCCTGGCCTGCTGCGCCGTGGAAATGATGCAGGCGTCCATGCCGCGCTACGATCTGGAGCGTTTCGGTTTTGCACCGCGCGCCTCGCCTCGCCAGTCCGATGTGATCATCGTGGCTGGCACGCTCTGCAACAAGATGGCCCCCGCGATCCGCAAGGTCTACGACCAGATGCCCGATCCGCGCTATGTGATCTCGATGGGATCATGCGCGAATGGCGGCGGCTATTATCATTATTCCTATTCCGTCGTTCGCGGCTGCGACCGGGTTCTGCCGGTCGACATCTATGTTCCGGGCTGCCCGCCAAGCGCCGAGGCGCTGGTCTACGGGGTGATGCTGTTGCAGAAGAAGATCCGCAGAACCGGAACGATCGAGCGCTGAGACGGGAACGGAGCGGCCGCGAATGGATGACAAGTTGAAAGAACTGGGTGCTTCGCTCGCCGAATCGCAGAAAAGCGCGGTGAAGGGCTGGGATCTTGCCTTTGGCGAGCTGACGCTTCAAGCCGATGCCGACCATATCGCCAACCTTCTGCGCCATCTCCGCGATGATCCGCGCTGCCAGTTTACCTGCCTGATCGACATTTGCGGCGTCGATTATCCAGCGCGCGAGAAGCGTTTCGATGTCGTCTATCACCTGCTCAGCCCGCAGCTCAATCACCGCATCCGCATCAAGGTCGAGACCGATGCCGACACGCCGGTTCCGAGCGTGGTGGAGGTCTATCCGGGAGCGAACTGGTTCGAGCGCGAGACTTTCGATCTTTA
>CAYOUP010000058.1:0-12044 GCA_964407125.1 uncultured Hyphomicrobiaceae bacterium
TGTTGCAGTGCGAAGAGAGCGGCGGTTTTCAAGAGCTATGACCGGAAGAACAGAAATTGCCATTCATTATAGCATTTGTTCGTAATTTCAGATCACGGCCCTAATGAGAACCAGACTGGTGACCCCGACTATAATCGTCGCAAGTAGCGGTAGGCGGAATGCCGTAACCAATGTCACTACGCCTGCAATCGCTTCCGCCAGTCCTGCCGACAGAACGGAGGGCGCAATGACAGCTGTCAGAACCGCTGGCGGGACGGCGTTGAGCGCGGCGGTCATTCGCGGTCCGAGCGTCCGGTTGCGCATCAGGAGGTCGCCGCCGATGCGGGTGATGTAGGTGATGGCGCCCATGCCCACGATGGTGAAAAGAGACAGCGGGTCCATGCCTATAGCTCCGCTGTTTCCGATGCCGCGCGCGGAGCCATGAGCGCCGCTACGCAGACACCGGCAAGCCCTCCGGCAATGACGAACCAGGGTGCGGGCAGGATCTGATAGGTCAGCACGGAGATGACGGCGCTGGCGGCGACCACCGGCAGCCAGGCAGGCACGCTGCGAAATCCGACGATCAAGCCGATGAACATGGCGGAGAAGACGAAGTCCAGCCCATACGCTTCCGGTTGACCAAGCAGCTGACCGAATGCGCCTCCCGCGACTGTGCTTGAGACCCAGCACAGGAAGAGCGGTATCGCCATGCCCGCATAATAGGCCGGTGTCAGCGGGGCTTTCAGCGCCCTTGCCTCGGAGAGCGCCCAGACTTCGTCCGTCAAACCGTAGAGCGCAACAAGACGCTGCGCGGGTGTGAAATTCTGCATGTTGCGGCCGAGCGAGGCGCTCATCATGACGTGGCGGAGATTGATCATCAATGTTGCGAAGACGATTGCGATGATGGGCAGGGGACTTGCCCAGAGGCCGATTGCGACGAATTGCGAGGCACCGGCAAAGACCGTGGCGCTCATAAGCCCGATTTCAATCTTCGACAGGCCACGCTCGACAGCCAGAGCGCCCCAGACCAGACCGATCGGTATCGCCGCGACGCAGATCGGGAAAATCGCCATCATCCCGTGGCACGCCTCCCGCCAGAAGGTCTGTCCCTCGCGCATTCTGTTTTCCGTTTCGAAGATGCATTATCGCGCCGTGAACCGATGCAAAAGGGAATGTAGTGTTCGCTGCCGTCGATGAAAGCAGCAGGCGCGCAACACAAGCCTGCGAATTCTACTTAGGCACTATGAAAATGCCCTTCGCTGGCAGGCGCGAGCAGAGGCAAGGATGAAATAGCATCCGTTTGTGGGGGAATAGCGGAGAATTGCATGACAATTCTCCGCTGGCTTCACTTCGATTAGTCGCAGCCGTGATATCTCAAGCAGCCATAGTAGTCATTGTTGCGATAACCCCAATTATCGGCGCAACGATCGCTCCAATATGAGCAGCGAGAACGGTGACGCCTGCTGTAGTGATATTCGGGTTCGCTTCTCAGGGCTTCCCCAAGGAACAGGCCAAGGGCGAAAGCTCCAACTGCTGCTCCTCCATGGTGCCGGTGTCTGTGCCTTCGCCAGTGCACTTCGGTGAGTTTAGAATTTGCCTGTTGGGCTGTGTCGATCGCTGTCCCCGAAGAAACGGGACCGATAACGGCGGCATTGGCGCTTGAAATCGTGCCTGTGTTGCCCGCTGCAAATGTGCAGGCAATCAATGCCGCGGCGAAAATACTGCGTGGGATCATAGGACAGCCACTCCCTGCTGTTATGGAAACTGGTAGTTCCCTATCTAGAATAGAGAATACGACATGAACAACATATTAAAAGTGAAGTTGCTTCGCTTGCGCAGAACCTTACGGAACTGAATCGCGAAGCCATATAAGGATTATCTGCTAAAATTTTGAGTAAATTGCGTTATTTTAATCGGCCGTATGTAATGTCCAGGGCATTGAGCGGTTACAAAGTACATTTTACCAGCTCTGGCCACGCGGCGTAACATGCGTTAATCCCGCTTCATGCTGTAAACCGAACTGCACCGTCGGATCAATTGGCCGCTGTTGCGTTAAGCCGGGAACCCAGCACCATGGTCCAGAACGTCTTGAACTTGGTGTCCGGGTTGTTGACCATCGCAATACCCATTTCCTCCGCATCCGCAAGGAGAAGGTTGTCATTATGGTCGTGGCTGTTTTTCCAGCCGTTTATGAGTTCCTGAAGCGAACGCTGTCCGGTTCCGACGTTTTCCGCTGTCAGTCGCGGATTGTAGCCTGTGCGTCTGACGCGTTCGAGCGTATCGGAGCCATCGGAACCGAAATGCGAAATCCGGTCATTCCGGGAAAGGTCCTGCGAATGGGCCTGCGCAGCCTGTGAAAGCAATGGGTTCAGACGCAATGGCGGCAGACCGTTCTGTGCCCGGTAGCTGTTGATCATCTGCGCTGCCTGCTGCGGATCGAATGTGGTAATTTCCTCAGTCTCGCCAATGGCTTCCTCGTCCCCGCCACCGAAGCTCAGGCCGGATTTAACGGACGCCCAGACATTGCTGATCGAGCTGCCAATTCCTCCTTTGTCTTTTTTCTTTGGCGCTAAGCTTGCCTGACTTACCGTGCGTTCCGCTGATTTGTCGTCATCTTTGGAGAGAGAGGAAAAAGCGGATGTCGGCGGTGAGATCGAACATGCCGGCAAAAACATGCAGAGCAGAAATGCAGCTATCAAGCGTGACATCAACTCCTCCCCACCGACTGGCGAAACGGCCGGTCCGGCCGCGTTGAATAAGTCAATCCCGTCATGGGTCACAAACACACTTCTCGTTAAGCTAAAGGAACGAGCTTTATTCTCCGTTAACCAAATGGTTAAACTTGCGTAGAACGCTGGCGCAGCTGCTTGCGACTTGCGTCAATATTCTGCGGCTTTCCCCTATGTATACCATAGGGGAAATCGTGACCGGAGTATGGCTTGGGGGAGATGGCTCAATCTTTTCCTTCAGACAGTTTGTTCAACTGTGTCTGAATGGACGCTAGTTGTGACTTCAGTTCGGAAATTTCATCCGTCTGGCTCGCGGAAGGTTCGCCTGAGGCGTGGTCGCCGTCCTGCGAATTTCTCTTCATCGTTTGCTCGAAGGCCGTGAACGGCGCGAACATGTTCAGCGCCTGCTGGAAAAGCTCGATATTCTTGCGCGTCTGATCCTGCATCGCTTCCAGAGCGCTGGCGCCAAAAACTCCCGCGAATTGCAGGCGGTATTTCTCCTGATCGCGGGTCAGCTTGTCGAGGCTGTATTCGAGATAGCTCGGCACGAGCTGTTCGATGGAATTTCCATAGAAGCGGATCAGTTGCCGGAGAAAGCCGATCGGAAGCAGGGTCTGGGTTCCCTTGCTCTCCTGTTCGACGATGATCTGGGTCAGAACGCTATGTGTCAGATCCTCGTTCGTGCGTGCGTCGTACACGACGAAATCCGTCCCTGCACGGACCATTCCGGCGAGATCGTCAAGCGTTACATAAGTGCTGGTGTCGGTATTGTAGAGACGGCGATTCGCGTACTTTTTGATGACCACGACAATCGCATCCGGTTTCTCGTCCTGTTCGAACACATCATGGCTTTCTGAGAAACCGTTCGAATAGTTTTGAGCGTCTTCTGGCATTTTCGTAAGCCTCAACCGGAATTACCATTATAAATATAAGCACTAACGGAATTTTGTGCAAAGCACTAGGAATTTTCGCCCCTCCTCTGGCGACAGATCACGAAATCCGTCAATGGGTAAGCAAAGCAGGACTTGTTTGATCCGTCTCATTCCGGCACCATCTAAGAAAACTCTATAAATGCGCATGTTTGGCCTCTCGCCGTACCCAGACGCCAAAAAAGGAGATACCCATGACTGAAGAGGCAATCGTAATTACCTCCGGTGTACGTACCCCGGTCGGATCGTTTAACGGCACGCTCGGCTCGACACCGGCGCACGAACTTGGAAGTACGGTGATTACTGAGGCCATGAAGCGCTCGAAAATCGAACCTGCCGAAGTGTCTGAGGTCATATTGGGTCAGATCCTGACTGCTGGTCACGGTCAGAACCCTGCCCGGCAGGCGTCGATTGCCGCAGGATTGCCGATCGAGACGCCTGCATGGCTGATCAACATGGTTTGCGGCTCGGGTCTGCGGACCGTGGCGCTCGGTTATCAGGCGATCCGCAATGGCGACTCCGAGATCGTGATTGCCGGCGGTCAGGAAAGCATGAGCCAGTCCAAACATGCGGCCTATATCCGGCAGGGCCAGAAAATGGGCAATCTGGAAATGATCGACACCATGATCAAGGATGGCCTTTGGGATGCGTTTAACGGCTATCACATGGGCACGACCGCAGAAAACGTCGCCCGCCAATGGCAGATTACGCGCGAGGAGCAGGACGCATTTGCAGTTGCTTCGCAGAACAAGGCGGAAGCGGCCAGGAAATCGGGGCGCTTCGTGGACGAAATCGCGCCTGTCACGATCAAGACGCGTAAGGGCGAGACAATCTTTTCCGAAGATGAATATATTCGCGAAGGCGCAACGATCGAGGATGTGGCGAAACTCAAGCCCGCATTCGATCGCAATGAAGGTACCGTCACGGCAGGCAATGCGAGCGGCATCAATGATGGAGCTGGCGCTGTCATCATCATGAAGCAGAGCGAGGCGGAGCGCCGTGGACTGGAGCCGCTCGCGCGGATCGTCTCCTGGGCTCAGGCTGGCGTTGATCCCTCGATCATGGGTACGGGTCCGATTCCAGCGTCAAAGAAAGCGCTCGAAAAAGCGGGCTGGTCGGCCAGTGATCTCGACCTGATCGAAGCGAACGAAGCTTTTGCCGCGCAGGCATGCGCCGTGAACAAGAGCCTCGGCTGGGATACGGATAAGGTCAATGTCAATGGCGGCGCGATCGCGATCGGACATCCCATCGGAGCATCCGGCACGCGCGTGCTGGTGACGCTTCTGCATGAAATGAAAAAGCGCGATGCCAAGAAAGGGCTCGCCACGCTCTGCATCGGTGGCGGTATGGGCATCGCCATGTGCGTGGCAAGAGACTGATCAGTATAACAATCCCGCACGCGTTCTCGATTTGCGACGGCGCGTGCGGGATACGACGGCGACGCGTTGCCATCACGGCGTTGCCCTGTGCGTAACAAAAAATATGGTCTTGTTAATAGAGCTACGGGAGGTTGTTCATGTCCAAAGTCGCAGTCGTAACTGGGGGAACTCGTGGTATTGGACATGCGATTTCGCTGGCGTTGAAGGATAAGGGTTTTCGCGTTGCCGCAAATTACGCCGGCAACGACAAGGCGGCGCAGCAATTTCAGGCTGAAACAGGCATACCGATCTACAAATGGGATGTTGGCGACTATGAGGCCTGCGCGGACGGGCTGAAGCGCGTCGAACATGATCTCGGCCCGATCGGCGTGGTCGTCAACAATGCAGGCATCACACGCGACGGCATGCTTCACAGGCTTTCGCATGAGGACTGGAACGACGTTATCCGCGTAAACCTCAGTTCGATGTACAACATGACCCATCCGGTCATGGACGGGATGCGCAGCCGGAACTGGGGCCGCATCATCAACATATCCTCGATCAATGGCCAGAAAGGCCAGATGGGCCAGACGAATTATTCCGCGGCAAAGGCTGGTGTCATCGGCTTTACCAAGGCGCTCGCGCAGGAAGCGGCGCGCAAGGGGATTACCGTCAACTGCATCGCTCCCGGTTACATTGACACGGATATGGTCGCGGCGGTGCCGGAGAAGGTGCTCGAAGGCATTATCGCGCAAATTCCCGTCGGGCGTCTTGGCAAGGCTGAGGAAATTGCCCGCTGCGTGACGTTTCTTGTTAGTGACGATGCAGCCTTCATGACGGGGGCCACGATCACGATCAATGGCGGTCAGTACATAACCGGCTGAATGGTCATTTTCAGCGCTTGCGCTGTCGTTTGCTTTGGCATTGCCGCCGGTGCATATCACCGCCTGGATTTATATCTGGATGATGGAAGGCGGAAATGAATGAACGCGTGGCGACCGCTATCGGGCTGCTGGCCGTATTGCTTTGGGCGACCCTGGCGCCGTTGACAGTGCTGGCCGCCGGCGTGCCGCCGTTTCAGCTTGTGGCGATGAGTTTCGTCGCGGCGACGTTTATCGGCCTCGCGTACATTGTCTTCAAACGCGGCGCGGTAGCCGGCCTGCGACGGGTCACGCTTCCGGCAGTTCTGCTCGGGACAGCGGGGCTGCTCGGCTTTCATTTCTTCTATTTCCTGAGCCTCAGCCTGGCGCCGCCACTTGAAGCCAATCTCATCAATTACCTGTGGCCCCTGTTGATCGTGCTATTCTCGGCGCTACTGCCCAATCAATCGGGCGGTCTTGGCTTCCATCATATTGCAGGCGCGTTTATCGCATTTGCCGGGGCGGTTCTGGTTATCACGAAGGGCGAGGGCCTTCCGGTTCTGAGCAGCAATGCCCTGAGCGGATATGGGATCGCGTTGCTGTCTGCATTGACATGGTCGAGCTACTCCGTGCTTTCCCGGCTTTTTGCCGCCGTTCCGAGCAGTGTCGTCACAATCTATTGTGCCGTGACGGCGCTTGCTGCCGGTATCGCACATAGCCAGCTCGAAACGACTGTATGGCCATTGACGTCACTTCAATGGATTGCGGCGGCAGGGCTCGGGCTCGGTCCAGTAGGGCTGGCCTTCTATGTCTGGGATCATGGCTGCAAGCACGGTGACCTGCGAGTGCTCGGCGTATCAGCCTATTTTGCGCCCTTGCTGTCGACAGTGTTGCTCGTCGTCACGGGGCTTGCGAAAGGTAGTCCTGTTCTCTGGATCGCCGCCATTGCAATTACGGGCGGTGCACTGCTGGCGTCAAAGGATATGCTGGGCAGGCAACAGGAGGCAGAGGAATCGGCCGCCCGTTTGCAATCTGTCGATTAAAACTGATCCCGTTTTAGCCGTGCTTCAGAAATGAGTAGCGCAGATTTGCGGCCTGTTCCCGCTGCTCCTGCTCGATTTCAGCATCGGTCTTTTCCGTGCTGCCGAAATTTTCCGGGACCGGAAGATCTCTGCGTGAGGACGGTCCCGGCAAACCAAGCTCCGTTCGCACGCCGCGTCCCTGGGGACTTTGTTCTGACTGGCCGCCATCGGCATTGCCGTTGGTCGCGGTCCATTGGCTTGCGCCGAACCAGACCTGAATGAGCTGATATTCATCGTCGGTCAGATCGAGGCCGACTTGCGTGCAGCGCGCCAGCACATAATCGCGATAAGCGCGGGCAACGGCGGCAGGCGAGCGCGTATGCTCCAGCCACGGGTCGATTTCATCGACAGCGTTGATGACGAAGCCGACATCCTGCGCGGATAGTTTGAGTCCGGCGGCGCTGGCCCGGGCAATCACTGCTTCGGCTGAGCGATTGGGAGCGAAACTATGCTCGCGGACTTCGGCCGCAATCAGCGTAAAGAGGAGCTGATATTCACTGGGTGGCAGCGGCGGCGCCTGACAGGCTTCGTAAATGCGTGTAATGGACCGCTGCAATTCGGCAAGGCGGCTGGTATTGCCTGCACCGGAGCTGGTTTCAGCATTCGGAGCTTGCATGGCCGGTTGCGCGCGGCTGACCGCAGCCTCCGGCTGCTCTGCTTGCGCGGGCTGTGCCTGAGCGGGTGTCTTTTCGGTCGGTGTGCGCGGTGTAGCCCGTAAATCTTCACGCAAGCGGTGGCGGGCCGGATCGTAAACGAAATGAGGCGGCTTTTCCGTCAGGCACAGATGCTCATGCAGATTCTGCGAGAGGAAGTTCAGAAAACCGCCGGAACCCGCCCAGTTCGTGCCGATCGTTTTCGGATGACCGAGCGACTTTTGTGCACGGTCCGCGAGATAGGCTAGCGGCACCGGCTTTTCGGAATTCTCGACGACGTCGTGCACCAGTTCCAGAATCTCATCGCCGATCACCTTGAAATCATCGATCAACGACTGGATCGCAGCTTCGGAAGAGCCGGCCGCGTGACGGCGTTTCGGAGGATTGCTTGAAGGCAATGCAGGTGCGGGCTGGCGCGAGGAAAGGCTAGCCGGTTTCGCTGACTGCGCAGCCCCGGAGGCTGGCGCATATTGAAGCGCGGCAGGCGCCGGTCCCGATTCATCGCTCAGCGCGGCGTCGGGCGCCATCAGGCTGCGAATGAGATCTTCCTCGCGAATGCGGCCATCGGAGAAGGCCTTGTAATAGGGCGAAGTGTGATCGTTGGCATAGATGACGGTCTGGCGATTATGCGAGCGCAGACTCAGTAGAACCGGAGTAAAATCCGCATCGCCCGACAGGATGATAAATTCATCAAAATGTGTTGCATGGTCGATATAGTCGCGTATGTCGCAAGCGATCCGGATGTCGGAGCTGTTCTTGAATTGCGAGGTCAGATGCGGGCAGTCGACGACTTCAAGGCCGGCGCGCATGAAGCTGTGGCGCACGAAAGCGAATGAACTCGGATCTCCCGCGCCTTCGCGGCCGCTGCGGCGTGGAATCGGATTTCCGTAACAGCGCCCAACAGCAATCTTGCGGCGCATATTCTCGATCGGATGATCTGTTCGGATCAGGGCTCCGGATACGACATGACGCAGCCAGAAAGCCGGATTACGCGCAAAGCGAGACGCCGCCTCCTCGTGACGGTTCTTAAGGGATAAATAAATATTATCGAAGTCGATAAAAAGCGCGGATAAACATACGCCCGCGTTTCCCGGATGCATTGCAATAAAACCCCGCTAATTTCCGAACGCACCAACACCGCATCGGTTCGTTCGAAACAACAACCCACACACTCTTTATGTGCAAAGATACGGCCCTCTATCGGCTGATGTGAAACCGCTACAATACATCATCAGCCACCGCTATTGCACTTTCGCCCATTCTTATTGCATCGCTACTGAAGCAGCGGATGGAACGGCGGAACGAATCGCTACGTTACCAATTTCCAATTAAACGCCAAAGAAACAACCACCGCAACTGCTTAGCTGATGCTGTCGCTTTTTCCACAGGTCATCCAAGACAAGGAAGCTGACATCGGCATCTTTACCATGAGCCGGAAGGCTGTCATCAAAACGCATTTTTAAGCCGTCTAAGCTCTGTGAAAATTGTGGCGAGCGGGTGGCCGGTCATGCCGATCCGCTGCTGAATTTCCGGACTGTCAGGACGTAAAAATGGGTTCTGTGACAACTCTGCCTCAATAGTAAACGGTACGGTAGCAAGCCCCTTGGCGCGCAACTCGTCAATCTCCTTCGCCCGTTGTTGCAATGCGGTATTTCCAGGCTCGACCGATAACGCGAAGGCCGCATTGGACTGGCTGTACTCATGGCCACAATAGACAAGTGTTTCCGGCGGTAGCGCCATGAGCTTTTGCAGCGACGCCCACATCATCGGGCCATCGCCTTCGAATAGACGGCCGCAGCCAAGGGAAAACAAGGTATCACCAGCGAAGGCGACGCCATCATCGGGCAGCCAATACGTAACGTGGCCTGCCGTATGTCCGGGCGTCTCGATCACACGCACCTTATGGCCGCCAAAATCGAATTCGTCACCGTCGGCCACCTTGATATCGACGCCGGGAATCTGGCTGGCTTCTTTTGCGGGCGCGATGATCGTGCATCCCGTTTCCGATTTCAGCGCCGAATGACCCGCCGTGTGATCGCCATGGTGATGTGTCGTGAATATATGGGTGAGCGTCCAGCCTTGTGCCGCAAGCTCGGCGCGTATCGGCTCGGGATCGGGTGTATCGATCGCGGCTGTGAGCCCGTTTTGCGGCTCATGGATAAGCACACCGTAATTATCGGAACGGCACGTAAATTGACGAATGATCAAATCTGACATTTTCAAACTTGCCCGATCTTGCATCTTAGCTGTTTGTCATTGCATGCATTTGCTAGCATAAATTTCAGTAAGCCTCTAACCCTCAATCTGGCGTCCTCAAAGGCAAGAGCATTTCATGCGACCCGATGTCAGCGAGTTGAGCCACTTTTATGCCGGGCATCTTGGCGCCGTTGCCAGGCGTCTCATCATGCACAGGTTGCGAACGATCTGGCCCAGCGTCAAGGGCGAGGTGATGCTGGGGATCGGCTATGCCGCGCCTTTCATGCGCCAGTTCAGGCAGGAAGCCGAACGCCAGTTATTGTGCATGCCCGAGGATCAGGGAGCCATTCGCTGGCCGCGCGAAGGCCCGACCTGCACTTTTCTTGCGAGCGAGACCGCCCTACCCCTGAAATCCTCCTCGGTGGACCGTGTGCTCGCGGTTCACTGCCTCGAACATGCCACGGCGATCCGGCATATTTTGCGCGAAATCTGGCGGGTGCTGACGCCGGAGGGCCGTCTTTTGCTGGTCGTGCCCAACCGTCGCGGCATGTGGGCGCGCTCCGACTCCACGCCATTCGGTCATGGACGGCCCTACAGCCGCGGCCAGCTCGAACGCCAGCTCGACGATTGCCTGTTTGCGCCGAGAGGCTGGGGAGCCAGCCTGTTCATGCCACCGATGAACCGGCCGATAATCCTGAACACGGCCATCGCCTGGGAACGCGTCGGTCTTTATGCATGGCCGGGCTTCTCCGGCGTGCTGATCGTCGAGGCTGAAAAACAGGTCTATGCGCCGATCAAGGGCAGCCGTGTCCCGGCCCGCGCAAAACTGCAGCCCATCCGTACCGGCCTTGCGACCCCGCGCGGTCTCCGCCTGCCGGAACAGCCGCAGATCACCTGAGTCTGCACGGCTTTTTTCAAAGTTATTACGTATCACCACCCAATCACGCAGAAACGATTCTTATGTGACAGCGTTACGCGGTAAATTCGTTAAGAAACATTTGTTCTAATGGGAGACCCCGTAAGTCGGTTGCGTAACATGCTGACCAAGCCCCATCATAGTTTCGATACGCAGGATTCCATTTCCCTCAAGGAGATCCCGCTTTTTTCGAAATTTTCCCGAGCACAGATCGATACGCTCTGGGGCATGTTGCAGTTCACCGCCTATCGCGAGGGCGAGATCATCCTCGCTGAGGGCGATCGGACGCGTAACCGCATCTACATAATCGTCGATGGTACAGTGACTCTGTGCAAGACCGGACGCTCGCCGCTGACCCATGAGCCGCTTGAATATGAGCTCGAGCTGCGCGGCAAGGGGGATGTGTTCGGCGCAATGTCAGTTCTTGATGGCAAGCCGATCTCTGTGAGCGTCAGAGCGCGTTCGCAAGTCACGATCGCCATTCTCGATGTCAAGCTTTACCGGCGCGAAAAGCGCAGCCGGCGCATACGCAATATTATTGTCACCGAATTGCGCAGGACATTGTCCAACTATGTTCGTAACGCGCTGAACCATAAGGTAGACAGTCTGCGGCAGGAAGCAGAGTTCTGGCATTACCGTGATACGGTGGGCGGGATCGTGATCGCTGCGCTGTCGCTGCTCTCCGTCTATACGCTTGCGCTCGGGGCACTTCCAGGCTTCGAGTCATATCTGAGCGTCAATTTCGCACTCAGCCCGTTCATCATCGTCTTTTTCGCGGCAATCTTCATTCCGGTCATATTGCTCAGTGGCTTTCCGATCGCCTTTTTCGGTCTCAGCCTGCACAATTGGCGATATGCCCTGATCTATTCGGTTGCCGTTTCGCTGATCTTCATCGGTGTCGCGGCCATTTTGAAATGGGCAATCATTCTCAGCTCGCCCTCGCTAGCTAATGTGTCGGTCTTTTCGATCGGTGAGGTCCGGATCGGCGACAACGCGCCTGTCGGGATCATGTCAGCGTGGTTCTGGGTGGCCGTCGCAATTTATCTTCTGCTGACGCCGGTACAGGAATTCGTTGCGCGCTGCGGTGTGCAGGCTCCGCTTTATGCATTTCTCCAGGGTCCTGAATGGCGGCGGCGGACCTGGTCGATCCTGGTGTCGAATCTCGTTTTTGCCGCTGCCCACGCTCATATCAGCATCGAATTTGCGATGATTGCTTTCATTCCCGGCATATTCTGGGGCTGGACTTTCGCGCGCACCAATTCGCTGCTTGCGGCCTCGGTATCGCATTTCATGATCGGCGGAACTGGGCTGTTTCTGCTGAATGTCGAGGGATTCATCGATA
>CAYOUP010000059.1:0-11894 GCA_964407125.1 uncultured Hyphomicrobiaceae bacterium
CGGCGAACTTCATGATATGGCCAACCGGCTGAGCAATCACCTTGCATCGCTTGGTATCCAGCGTGGCGACCGCGTCGGCGTTCTGCGCCCGCAATCGCCCTGGACTGCCGCCGCCCATATCGCGATCTGGAAACTCGGCGCAATCTCGATGCCGCTTTTTGCGCTATTCGGCGAGGATGCGCTGACAGTGCGCCTCGCCGATGCGGACGCGGTCGCTGTGATTGCTGACAATCCGGGAGCGGATAAGATCAGGCTTCTCCATTCCAGGCTTCCATCGCTAAAGCATATCGTCGTGCCGGAGGATGCGGGACTGGAGGCCCAATCGGCTAACTTTGGAACCGCTGATACTGATGCGAACGACCCGGCGCTTCTGATCTACACATCGGGCACCACTGGCGATCCGAAGGGCGCACTTCACGCTCACCGCGTTCTCCTTGGACATCTCCCCGGCGTGGAGATGTCTCATGACCTGTTTCCGCGAGCCGGTGATCTGATCTGGACTCCGGCGGATTGGGCCTGGATCGGCGGGCTGCTCGACGTTCTGATGCCCGCCATGCATCACGGCGTTCCGGTTGTCGCAAGCCGCTTCCCGAAATTCACCGGCGCGGCGGCAAAGGAACTCGTCGAATCAATCTGCATACGGAATATATTTTTCCCGCCAACAGCGCTTCGCATGCTGCGTGCGGAAAATACACGGATCGATGGCCTGCGAAGCGTGGCTTCCGGCGGCGAGCCGCTCGGTGCGGAAATGCTGGATTGGGGCCGTGATGCCCTCGGCGTGACGATCAACGAATTTTACGGGCAGACCGAATGCAACATGGTGCTGTCCTCATGTGCGGCACTCTTTCCGCCGACACCGGGCGCGATTGGGCGCGCCGTGCCGGGGCATGAGATCGCGGTGATCGACGAGCAGGGAGAGAGCGTCTCCGGCGTTGAAGGCGACATCGCCATCAGGCGCGGCTCGCCCGTCATGATGCTGGAATATTGGCGCAAACCTGACGCAACAGCGGACAAGTTCCGTGGCGACTGGCTGGTGACAGGCGACCGGGGCGTCGAGGAGAACGGCGTCTTCCGTTTCGTTGGCCGCAACGACGATGTCATTACCTCATCCGGCTACCGCATCGGCCCCGCGGAAATCGAGGACTGTCTGCTGAAACATCCCGCCGTCGCCTCCGCTGGCGTTGTCGGCAAGCCCGATCCGGCGCGCACCGAAATCGTCAAGGCCTATGTCGTCCTGCGCGATGGCGTCATTGCTGATGACGATCTTGTCGCCGAGCTTCAATCGCATGTCAAAACACAGCTTGCGGCGCATGAATATCCGCGCGAAATCGCCTTTGTCGATGTGCTACCGATGACTGTCACCGGAAAAATCATAAGAAAAGAACTCCGGCGCATGGCGGCGGCGGAAAGCGAGGCGGACGCATGACGGTTCTGAAATCCTCCATTTCTCCGCAAACTGAAGACTTTGCCGCGAACAAGACTGCCCATGCCAAGGCGATGGAGCAAGTCCGAGAAGCGGCGCAGCTTGCTATGGATGGCGGTGGCACAGAAGCATGCAAGCGGCATGTCGCGCGGGGCAAGATGCTGCCGCGTGAACGCATCTCCCGGCTGCTCGATCCGGGTTCCCCCTTTCTCGAAGTCGGCCTGTTCGCCGCACACGGATTGTATGACGGTGCATCGCCCTGTGCTGGCGTTATTACTGGCATTGGCCGTGTCGAAGGGCGCGACGTCATGATCGTCTGTAACGATGCGACGGTCAAAGGCGGCACCTATTATCCGATGACGGTCAAAAAACATCTGCGCGCTCAGGAAATCGCCGAGACCAACCGCCTGCCCTGCATTTATCTTGTCGATAGCGGCGGCGCGAACCTGCCCAACCAGGACGAGGTTTTTCCCGACCGCGACCATTTCGGCCGCATTTTCTACAATCAGGCGAACATGTCGGCCAGGGGCATCCCGCAGATTGCCGTCGTCATGGGATCGTGCACGGCGGGCGGTGCCTATGTTCCGGCGATGTCGGATGAAACGATCATCGTCAATAATCAGGGCACGATCTTTCTGGCCGGTCCACCGTTGGTGAAGGCGGCTACCGGCGAAGTCGTGACGGCGGAGGATCTTGGCGGCGGTGATGTGCATACGCGGCTGTCGGGCGTGGCGGATCATCTGGCGCGCGACGATGCCCATGCGCTGGCTCTCGCCCGCCGCGCAGTCACCAATCTCAACAGCATGAAACCGGTACAGGTCGAAATGCAGACGCCGGAAGATCCGCTTTACGACCCGGACGAAATCACTGGCACTGTCCCCGCCGATCTGCGCACGCCTTATGATGTCCGCGAGGTCATCGCGCGTATCGTCGATGGCTCACGTTTCGATGAATTCAAGGCGCGCTATGGCGAAACGCTCGTGACTGGTTTTGCCCATATTCACGGCATTCCGGTTGGCATCATCGCCAATAATGGCGTGCTGTTCTCTGAAAGTGCGCTGAAGGGCGCACATTTCGTCGAATTATGCAGCCAGCGGAAGATTCCGCTCGTCTTTCTGCAGAACATCACCGGCTTCATGGTTGGACGCGCCTATGAGGCGGGCGGCATCGCCAAGGATGGCGCCAAGCTCGTCACCGCCGTCGCGACCTCGAAAGTGCCGAAAGTGACGGTCATCATCGGCGGCTCGTTCGGCGCGGGCAATTACGGCATGTGCGGGCGGGCCTATTCGCCGCGCTTCCTGTGGACCTGGCCGAATTCACGGATCAGCGTGATGGGCGGCGAGCAGGCAGCCGGTGTTCTGGCGACAGTCCGGCGCGAAGCAATCGAGCGCAAGGGCGAAAACTGGAGCGCGAAGGATGAAGCCGTGTTCAAGCAGCCGATCATCGATCAGTTTACAGAACAATCCCATCCGCTCTACGCCTCTGCTCGCCTCTGGGATGACGGCATTATCGACCCGGCGAAAACGCGCGATGTGCTCGCGCTCAGCCTCGCGGCAACGCTGAATGCGCCAATCGAAGACACGCGCTTCGGCGTTTTCAGGATGTGAGGCGGTGATGTTCAGCAAAATCCTGATCGCCAATCGCGGAGAGATCGCCTGCCGTGTTATCACCACGGCGCGAAGAATGGGGATCGGGACGGTCGCCGTTTATTCTGATGCGGATGTCAGCTCTCTTCATGTGCAGATGGCGGACGAAGCGATTCGCATTGGTTCGGCTCCTGCGTCTGAAAGCTATCTGTCTGCAGAGAAAATTATCGAGGCCGCGCTGAAAACCGGCGCGGAGGCCATCCATCCCGGTTATGGTTTCCTGTCCGAAAACCCGGATTTCGCCGAGGCCGTGGAAGCCGCCGGACTTGTCTTTGTCGGCCCGCATGCCGACGCCATCCGCGCCATGGGACTGAAGGACGCCGCCAAACGGCTCATGGAAGAGGCTGGCGTCCCGGTCGTGCCCGGCTATCATGGCAAGAATCAGGATGCAGATCATCTTGCCGCCGAGGCTGAGCGTATCGGTTACCCCGTCCTGATCAAGGCTCGGGCAGGCGGTGGCGGCAAGGGTATGCGGTTCGTTCAATCGCCGGATGATTTCGCTGCGGCTCTGGAAGGCGCGCGACGGGAATCAAAAGCCAGCTTTGGCGATCCGGTTTGCCTGATCGAAAAATATATCGAAAAGCCGCGTCATATCGAAATACAGGTTCTCGGCGACCGTCACGGCAACATCGTTCACCTGTTCGAGCGGGACTGTTCACTCCAGCGCCGTCATCAGAAAGTCATTGAGGAAGCTCCCGCACCGGGCATGACCGAGGCGATGCGGGAGGCGATGACTACAGCCGCTGTTAATGCGGCGAAGGCCATCGGCTATCACAATGCCGGAACTGTCGAATTTATCGTCGATGTATCGGAAGGTCTGCATCCTGATCGTTTCTGGTTCATGGAGATGAACACGCGCCTTCAGGTCGAGCATCCGGTCACGGAAGCGATTACCGGCCTCGATCTCGTCGAATTGCAGCTCCACGTCGCGGCTGGCGAGCACCTCCCCTTTTCGCAGGAGGATCTCGCCATCAATGGCCACGCGATCGAAGCGCGTATCTATGCGGAAGATCCGAGCAATGATTTTCTTCCGGCAACAGGCAGGCTGAAATATCTGTCCTTCCCGAATGCAGGCGCTTTTCAGGTGAGCAAGGTCAGGATCGATTCCGGCGTCAGAGAGGGTGATGATATTTCGCCCTGGTATGACCCGATGATCGCTAAGCTGATCGTTCACGGGGCGAACCGCGCAGAAACCTTGCAACGTCTTTCACGGGTTTTGGCGGATTGTCATGTCGCCGGAACGGTCACGAATCTCAGCTTTCTTGGAGCACTCGCGCAGAACGCCGATTTCATCAATGGAAAGCCTGATACGGGCGTGATCACGCGGGATATTGCGTCGCTCATCGAGGATAGTCCGCCAACAGATGAAATCATCGCTCTTGCATCACTCTCTAATGCCGGCTTTCTTCAGTCTACAGATCAATCGGACATCTGGCAAAACCTGCGAGGCTGGCGGCATTGGGGTGAGGCCGAGATTTTCTCCACGCTTCAGTTCAATGATGCCCCCGTCGAACGCAGGATCATATGCCTCGGCCCCGATTCGTACCGCATCGAGGGCGGCACGGTTCCCTGCCAGATTGAAATCGTTGAGCGTGGAAGCGCTTCAGTCAGTTACGTGACAAGCGACGTCAGAAAGCACGCTAACCTCTTCAGCGACGACGCCGAAATTGCCGTGTTCCTGAACGGCCGGGCGTATAATTTCAAGCGTGACGATCCGCTCGAAGGCACTCACGAAACGGCAAGCGCTGGCGATGTAATAGCGGCGCCGATGCCGGGGCTGGTAAAGCTGATCAGTGCTACGGTCGGGCAGGACGTCAAAAAAGGTGCCGCGCTGATTATCCTAGAAGCGATGAAAATGGAACACACGCTGAAAGCGCCCCGAGATGGCCGGGTCGCGGCGTTACATGCCGTGGAGGGTGACCAGATCACGGGTGGCGCCGTTCTGATCACGCTGGAGAGCGAGGATGCCGATGGGTGAGCGCGTGACCATATTCGAAGTGGCGCCGCGTGACGGATTGCAGAATGAAAAACAGCAAATTCCGACGGCGGACAAAATCCGGCTGGTCAACCTGCTGAGCGCTTGCGGCTTCAGAAAGATAGAAGTCGGCAGCTTCGTCAATCCGAAGCTTGTGCCGCAAATGGCGGACACGGCGGAAGTTTTCGCCGGTATCGAGCGGAAGCCGGACGTTTCCTATGCGGCGCTGGTTCCCAATCTGAAGGGCTACGAACGCGCGAAAGAGGCCGGAGCCGATGAGATCGCCATCTTTGCCTCTGCCTCGGAAGGGTTCAGCCGGAAGAATATCAACTGTTCGATTGCGGAAAGTCTGGAGCGGTTCGCGCCCGTTGCCGAGGCTGCGCGCTCGGACAAAGTCCTCGTGCGTGGCTATGTCTCCTGCGTAACCGACTGCCCCTATGACGGTCCGACGCCACCGGGCAAGGTCGCGGAAGTTGTCGAAGCCCTGATCGCGCTCGGATGTTACGAGATCTCGCTCGGCGACACGATCGGCGCAGGCACGCCTGAGACTGTCGGCGCGATGCTCGATGCGGTACAGAATGCCGTACCGACAACCAGGCTCGCCGGACATTTTCACGACACGGGCGGCCGCGCGCTGGACAATATCACCGTCAGCCTCGAACGAGGTCTGCGGGTTTTCGATGCATCGGCGGGCGGCCTCGGCGGCTGCCCTTTCGCGCCCGGCGCAAAAGGCAATGTCGCCACCGAAGCTGTCGTAAAGATGCTTGAGCGCATGGGGCTGGAAACCGGCATTGACGGCACCCGCCTCGACGAAGCGGCGGCATTCGCAAAAAGCCTGAAGGAGCGTGTGGAATGACCTATGAAACGATCAGCTTGCGGATGGACGAGCGTGGCGTCGCCTATCTGACGCTCAACGTGCCGGACAAGCGCAATGCGATATCTGCACAGATGATCGCCGAGTTGCACGACTTCGCCACGGGCACCGGCGCTGACATAAACACGCGCGCAGTCGTCCTCTCCGGCGCAGGCAAGTTGTTCTGCGCGGGTGCCGATCTGAACTGGATGAAACTGCAGATGGAGGCCAACCGCGAAACGCGAATGAGCGAGGCGCGCAAATTCGCCAACATGCTGCGCGCGCTGAATGAAATGCCGACGCCCATGATTGGACGCATTCACGGCAGCGCCTATGGCGGCGGTGTCGGCCTGGCCTGTATCTGCGATATTGCGGTCGCGGAAGAGGGCGCGAAATTCGCCCTTACCGAAACGCGGCTCGGACTGAACCCGGCGACAATCGGGCCTTATGTTGTCGCACGCCTCGGGGAAGGGATGGCACGCCGCGTCTTTATGTCCTCCCGCATTTTCGAAGCCGCTGAAGCACGCGACATCGGGCTGGTGGCGGAGGTCGCACCCGCTGGTGGTTTGGACAACATCGTCGAGAAATATGTCGCCCCTTACCTGTCCGTCGCGCCTGGCGCGGTCGGCTCGGGCAAGAAGCTGCTGCGTTTCCTTGGACCACGGATCGATGACGCCGTCATAGACGCAACCATCGAACATCTCGCCGATTGCTGGGAGTCGGAGGAAGCGCGCGAGGGGATCGAAGCGTTCCTCGCCAAGCGCCCGCCGCGCTGGGCAGTTCCGGGCTGACGCTGCTCAGGCCAACGTCTTACGCGAGCGTCTTCCGTGCCATCATATGAGCGCGAGCGGCGTTGATCGCATCGACGGCGATCATCTTGCCGTCGCGATAATATGACACCGAGAACGAACCCGTCTCCGGATCGCCGTCCATCTCCAGCGTGTCATAGCCATCCGACAGGCCCGCAATCTGGAATTTCACGTCATACTGATCCGACCAAAACCACGGCAGCGTATTATAAGGATCGCCTTCGCCGAGCATCGACTGAGCGGCGGCGCGCGCCTGATCATTGGCATTTTGCACACTTTCAAGCCTGACACTCCGGCCATAGCGCGGCAGCGGAAAGCGCGTGCAGTCGCCAGCGGCGTAAATGTCCGGTGCAGCCTTGCACAGCTCATCAACCATGATGCCGTCATAGCAATGCAGCCCGGCCTGACGCGCCAGTTCGTCATTCGCGATTGCGCCGATCGCCACGAGCATGAAATCCGCCGCGACTTCGCTTTCGTCATCCAGCACGATCGTCGTTTCTTTTCCGCGCGGCTCCAGCCGGATAACACTGGCATTGAGGCGAATATCCACGCCATGGCCGCTATGCAGCTTCAGGAAGAACTCCGCAACCTCCGGCGACGTGACACGCCCCAGCAGGCGGTTCTGCGCCTCAAGGACGGTCACCTGCTTACCCATACCGCATAAGACGGCAGCCACTTCGAGACCGATATAGCCCCCACCGATGATGGCTGCGCGGCTGGCATGCTCGATTTTCCCGCGGATACGATTGACATCGGAGATCGTGCGAAGTGTCTCCAGCCGCGTGTCATCCGCGCCGGGCACAGCAAGAGCGCGCGGGCGGCAGCCCGTCGTCAGCAACAGCTTGCTGTATTTCAAGGGCGAACCGCGCCCGCTGACATCGATCTGATGCGCCGCCGGATCGATTTCGAGCACGCGGCTGCCCGGAATGAACTCGATAGCGTTCCGTTCGTAAAAAGCGTCGCCCTGCAGGAAAAGCTGCTCCTCTTCCAGCTCTCCGGCCAGAAATTTTTTCGAAAGAGGCGGACGCTGATAGGGCGGCCAGGCCTCATCGCCATACATGATGATGGGATCTTCCCAGCCCATTTTCCGCAGGGTTTCGGCGGCGCGAATGCCGGCTTGTCCTGCCCCAACGATGACGATCGGCTCAGTCATTCAAAACTCCAATCGCTCCCCGATGAAACCCGGCCTTGCTGCCGGATAAACGATTCGCTCAGACTTCAAAGTCAACGCATCAAGGGCCCTAAAAGAGGACGATTAAGGCATAGCCGCAAGGATGGAAAGCCGCGGTGCCCAAATATAGCTTTCGATTCTACGCTTTTTCCCCCGTTTGAGCACGCCCTCATGCCACCGAGATAGGCATTTTGCCTCCAATCGGCTAAGCATAGAGGTGAATCAGGGAATATGGGCATGGCGGGATCGGCAAGATTGCGGCAGAAGACTCCGGCGGACTGGCTGAGGACGGTCCGTGCATTCAAACTCGTTCCTGATGAGACGCTGAAGCGGATCTATGCGGAGTGCCACCTGCAAACGGTTGAGCGCGGCGAAACGCTGGTCAAGGCAGGCGATGTGCCCGATGCGCTGTTCATCGTCACATCGGGCCGCTTCCGGACGACAGCCTATGCCAGCGATCCGGCATGGGCGGAGCTTGGGCCGGGCGCGGTGCTGGCGGAGCGGGCGTTTTTCACGCGCGAAGAGCAGCAGGTCAGCATCACGTCGGCGCGCAACAGCATCGTCCTGAAGCTGGATTGGGAGAGTTTCGAATCGCTCGCACAGTCCGCACCGGGCATTTGGCAGGGAACCATGCGCAGCCTCCTGCTGACCGACGCGGAGGATACGGTTTCCGCGCAGCCCCGCAGCGTACTGGGCCGTGCCAAAACGCTGGCGATTCTCCCGGCAGGTGGCGATACCATCCCGCCGCAATTGATTGAACGGCTCTCCACATCCATCGAACGCCGCGCCGATTGCCAGCTCTTGTCCTCGGAAGGGCTTGGTCAGGATATGCCCGGCGGCATCGCGCTCGATGATCCGCAGGTCGTTCACTGGCTGAAGGAGCAGGAAAGCCGCTTCGAGGTGATCCTCTTGCTTGCCGACAGCGAGTCGACGCCGTGGACGGAGCGCGCTCTCGCCGATGCCGATGAGATCTGCCTGATCGGTACGCATGATGGCGGACGGCTGGGCGCGCCGGTGCCGCTCAATGCGGTCGAGGAAATGGCGTTCGAATTGCGCGGCGCGGAAGCCTGCCGGCTGGCGCTGTTTCACGATGCACGGCATGAAGGCGTGATCGCGGGGACGCGGCGCTGGCTGGAATACCGTCCGGTCCGGTCGCATCATCATTTGCGCGCCAGCGTGAATGACGATTATGAGCGCCTTGCGCGTTTCCTGCTTGGCCAGTCCACCGGCTTTTTCGCCAGCGGCCAGGGCGCTTACGGCGCGGCCTCGCTCGGGATATTCAAGGCCGTTCAGGCAGCGGGCTTCGAGCCGGACTGCTTCGCGGGCGTCGGCGCGGGGGCGGCGGTTGCCGCCTGTCTGGCGCTCGGCATGGACCCGGACGACACCGACCAGCTCATCACCGAAGTCATGGCCGAACGCGGCGCGCTCCGCCGCAAGACATGGCCGCAATTCAGCCTCTACAAGCAGCGCAAGCTCGACCGGCTGATCCTCGACCGTTTCCCCGATACCGATCTGGCGGACATGCCGATCCCGTTCTATTCGGCGTCGGCCAACCTCTCGACGGGTGAGGCGCAAATTCACACGGTCGGCAACATGCAGGTCTCCATTCGCGCGAACTGGACATTTCCGGGCCTGCTGCCGCCCTTTATCGACGAGGAAGGGCAGTTCCTGATCGACGGCAGTTTGATCAATCCGCTGCCGATCAAGCCGATGCACAAGCTGAATGCCGGACCCAATGTCATCGCGCGGCCGGATCTTGAGCCGCTGGGCAAGTCGCCGGTGCGCTATCGCGACCTCGCTACGTGGCAAAAGCGGACGCGGCGCAAGCTGCCCTGGAGCAAACCCGACGAGGATCTTGAAGCGGTGCTGCCGTCATTCGAGACGTTGCTGGTGACGGCGTTTGAACGCTCCCACGACAAGAGCCAGAAGCTCGGGCCGCTGGATATGGAACTGGCCGCGCCGGTGCCGCCGGGTTTCGATGTGATGGCGTGGCAGGATCACGGGCGGTTGAAAGACAAGAGTTACCGCTGGGCGATCGAGGAACTTGAAAAACGCGCTCAATCCGGCGATCTGCCGCTCATCGCCGCCCTGCCACAAGCTGAATCGGAATAATCAATGAGTCACCAGCGTTCGGATTTCGGGCATATTGCGCCGCAGCTTACGCTCGACCGCGCGGGCGAGAAGCGCCGGGATGCGGCATGGTGCGAGGCGCAGCTTGGCTCTGCGAATGCGCGCTTCTATCTGCTGGCCGATCTTGCCGTGGCGATCACATCCGAACCTGAGCTAAAAAATGCACGGCTGCGGCTTTTCACGCCGGACGAACTCAGGCGCTTCGATCTGAGCGAAGCCAGCCTGCTTGGCCTGAGGGAAGACGGCACGCCGGTTTTCGCGCTTGGCGTCACGATGGCCGACGCCGTCGCCGGGTTTGGCGGCGAAAATCATCTGCCTGCATTCGTGGAGTTGCGCGCGCTGGCGATCGAGTCGGATATGCCGCCCGAAGAACTGACGCTTGCCTCGCAGGCGCGCAGCATGGCTGCATGGCATGGGACGCACCGCTATTGCGGCCGCTGCGGTGCGCGGACGAGGCCACGCGATGGCGGCTGGCGGCGGCACTGCTGGGCCTGCGGTCACAACCATTTTCCGCGTTTCGATCCGGCAGTCATCATGCTGATCCAGCATGGCGAACGCTGCCTGCTGGCGCATGAGCCGCGCTTCAGGGAGAACTTCTATTCCGTGCTCGCCGGTTTCGTGGAGCCGGGTGACGACATCGAAACCGCCGTCCGCCGCGAGATCAAGGAGGAGGCCGGTATCAGGGTCGGGCGCGTTCATTACGTCGCCAGCCAGCCTTGGCCCTTTCCGCATTCCCTAATGATCGGCTGCTGGGGCGAGGCACTGAACGAGGACATCGTTCCCGACCCGCATGAGATCGCCGATGCCCGCTGGTTCAGCCGGGACGAGGTCAAGCAGATGATGGCGGGAGAGCATCCGGAAGGGCTGATGGTTCCGCCGCCACTGTCGATTTCCCACACGCTGATCCGCGCCTTCGCGGAAGACCGCATTTCCGAATTTCTGAATAAGCAAGTGTAGCCGGGTGAAGCGTAGCGGAACCCGGGGCAACCATTATCCGTTCCCGGATTTCGTTTCACTCCATCCGGGCTACGCGCTACTGTCCTACTCCAGCTTCGCGCATCCGATTGTACAATTCGAACGCACTACGCTCGACCCAGCATTCCGTGAGCCGATCGTTTTCCACGCGCCAGATCGCGATCCCGGTGAACTCGATTTCGGCCTGATCCGCTGGGAAGCCAAATATGCCGTTGTTGCGTCCACGGGTGACCCATCGTGAAACTATTCGATCGCCAGCGGCATTGGCGATGATCTCGAGGTGTTCGTTAGCAGCGTCGTGGATTAGGGCCTGCATCTCCGCAACCCAGGATTTGAACTTGCTTCGCCCTTCGATGATGGTCCCGGCGGTCGTAATCCGATAGTCGGACGACATCAGCTCATCGATCGCATCAAGCTCGTGGGGCGGCGTCCAGACACGCCGGAAGAACTCTCGGGCGAGATGCTCGCTGCGTTCGGGGCTGGTCATCGTGATTGCCTTCCATGCTCGCTCGATACGGTGGTTAGGGCGACTATTCCGCCTCGCGGACCACTAGTGGAGCGAATTTGACATTTGAGTCCCGGTTGCGGCTAAGTTCATCTTCAAATGTCAAATTCAAAAAGCTCCACTAGAAACATATGTTTAGCTAGTGGTTCTTGTGAC
Organism: uncultured Hyphomicrobiaceae bacterium; assembly: GCA_964407125.1. Lineage (GTDB taxonomy): Bacteria > Pseudomonadota > Alphaproteobacteria > Rhizobiales > Rhodomicrobiaceae > JAHQVI01. The sequence goes on from CAYOUP010000059.1 coordinate 11,644, forward strand.
CGAAACATTTGCAAATGTGGTTGCTGCACGGGGATGCAAATGTTTCGGTCGAACCACTAGCGCGCGCATTACGCATCATCAAGCAATGGTTCGTGATGTAGGACATTAGCGATCGTAATGCCCTATATCCCGACCCTGAACGCCGATGGCGATTGGCGCGCATGAGCTGAACCGGAAGAGAGTCTGACTTCCGCTCCGAGGCGGAAGCCGAAATCGCCTGTCTGCCCCGAGACGACTGCTACGCCTCCCAT